>QHXC01000639.1 GCA_003222815.1 Acidobacteriota bacterium
GAGTCGGACGTTCGCCTCTATCACCTGCACATCGATCCGCGGTTCGGGCAAGCAGACCTCGACGTGGTGCTACCGATGCGCCGGCTGACCGAGCTTGCGCACGAAGGCGTCGTCCGCCAGCCGGCGGCGAGGCATTACTCGATCATGGGGTACATCCTCGAACCGGACGTCCTCGTCGGAGAGACCGCGCCGGCGATTGCGGAACGCATGCGCGCCGACGGCGTGGACGCGGCCGCTCTGGTGCCGGCATGACCCTTTTGCTGCCGGTCCGTTGGACTGGTTCAACGCGTGATCGAAGCGAGCGGCATCCCGACCGTTTCCCTCTCGATGATTCCGGATCTGACGCGCGCTGTCGGCGTACCCCGGCTCGCGGGAATCAGTTATCCGCTGAGTCGTCCGCTTGGCAATCCGCACGACGCCGACGGTCAGCGGGCAGTGCTGCGCGCGATGCTGGAGGTCCTGCCCCGTGCGGCGGAGCCGGACACGTACGTCGAGCTGCCGTTTATGTGGCCCGAATCGCCGGCGCGAGCGCGCAACGCCTCCAAAGATATTCCGCCATCGCCGATCGTCGAGCTCGTGACGAGGAAGCCGTGGCTGTTGGCGAATCTTTACAGCGGTCGCATTCCGGAGCATGAAGAGGCTCTATGCCCAACAGACGAAAACAGGCCGTCGATGTCTTCACCGTCGTCTTCGCGCCGCTCGACTCGGTCGTCCCGAGCGCGCGAACCCTCGCCACCGATGTAAGCCGCACGATTCAGGCGGGCGTGAGGACGGCGAACGGATTGGTCGCGGTTCTGGATCAGGCTATACCGTAGGAGGACTTATGGCAACGTTTGAGCTCAGCGCACATATGACAGTTCGACCGGGACAGTTGGAGGGTTTTAAGAAACAAGCGGCCGAAATCATCCGCCTGACGAAGGAGAAGGACACCCAGACGCTCCGTTACGACTGGTTCCTCACCAAGGACGGCACGGAGTGTGAGGTCCGCGAGCTATACGCGAGCCCGCAAGGCCTCATTGAGCACAAAGCGCACATCGGAGCGGCACTTCACAAACTGTTCGAGCAGTACGCCGACAACCACTTCATGACGATCTACGGAGAGCCGTCACCAGAGCTCATCGATCTGGTGAAGGCGCTGCACATGGAAAAACAGATCAAGTGGTTCTCGTTCGTCAAAGGACTGGATTCGTCGAGCAACTGAAACCTTTGCGCGCGATCACGTTTTCGCGCTACCGCGAGGAGGAACCATGAACAGACGACTGAAGCACGCCGCCATTATTTTCATCGTCGTCTTGGCCGCCGCTCAACTCGTTCGTCCCGAGCGCGCGAACCCGGCCACCGATGCAAGCCACACGATTCAGGCGGAGGCAGGGACGGCGAGCGGACTGGTCGCCGTCCTGGATCGGTCGTGCCGCGACTGTCACTCAAATGGCACAGTGTGGCCGTGGTACACCCAAATCGCGCCCATGTCCTGGCTGATGGCGTACGGTGTGACGACTGGGCGAAAGGCAGTCAACTTCTCGGAGTGGACCTCGTATCCGCCGCAGCTGCAGCGGGCGCTGCTGTCCGCATCGTGCCAGGACGCGTCGGCCGGCAAAATGCCGGGATCCTACACACTGCTTCATCCTGAAATGCGCCTCTCGACTCATGACATCGAGACGATCTGCGCGGCGGCGCAGAAGGCCGAAGCGGAATCGGCCGGCAGGCGCTGAGGCGGGAAACCTATGGAGTCATTTGTTAGAACTCCTCTTCTTGGAGGAAAGCCATGAAGACAACAAGCCTCGAAACGAAAGTAGACGAGTTTCTAGCTCAGAAGCGTATCGCCGTTGCCGGCGTGTCGCGCCACAACAACAACCACCCGGTTGGCAATCTGATCTATCACCGGTTGAAGAAGAGCGGGCACGATGTATTCGCAGTGAATCCGAACATGCAGACTTTTGAAGGCGATTGCTGCCATCCGAACCTGCAATCAATCCCGGGCGGGGTCGATGGAGTGGTGATCATCACGCAACCTGAGACCACGGAGCAGATCGTTCGTGACTGTAGCGATGCTGGGGTCCGCCGCGTTTGGATGCACCAATCCCTGGGGAAGGGATCGAGTGTCTCGCAGGATGCCGTCGAGTACTGCCGGCAACACAGTATCAGCGTGATCGCCGGCGCCTGCCCGATGATGTACGGCGAAGGCGTCGATTTCGGACACACCTGCATGCGGTGGATTCTCAGAGTCACTGGAGGACTGCCCACATGAAGTTACGCCAGATTGCCTGGATTCTCATCCTTATCGTCGATATGGGATACGTCGCGTGGGGCGGGATGGCGGCTGTAATGCCCGATGGCCTGGACCGTACTTTTCCGGATGTACGGCATTTACAACGTGGTGTTCGGACTGATGGCGAGCGCCATCGCTGTCACGGCCTTCCGCCATGGCGATCGCTGGGCATGGTGGGCGTTGCTCGTCGGCAACACGATCGCACTTGTGTCGGCGATGAGGTACGACTGGAGCGTGAACGCCATCGGGCCATTCGAGCTCACCGAATACCTCGGCCTCGCTGCGGTCTGGGCTGCTCTCGTGGTCACAGCTCCTTTCCTCGCAGCTGGGCGGCCAGTTGGACGGATGGGCTGACACGTTTCCGCCACAATTGGCGTGGACTTACCGTGGTGGCCGTCGCCGAGGACGTGTAGAAACCGACCCGGGTCGTGTTTTAAGGTATAAACCAATGGAACCGCTTCACGTTGCCCATTTAATGGTGCTTAGCATATGGCTGGGCGTGGTGATCACCGAAGTGCTCTTCGAGTTCGCGGCCTCCGATGCGGAGTCCCTTCGCGCGGCGGCGCGATTCCACTACAAAGTCGATAGGTTCGGCGAGCTGCCGATATTGTTCGCCGTGCTCGTCACCGGCACGATCCTGGCAGTGCGCGCTTGGCCATTGACGCCCCTGCACTTCATCAAGATTGCGGCATCGTTGGTCGCAGTCGGCTCCAACCTGATCTGCACGCTGTGGGTGTTCCAGCGGCGGCGAATCGAGGACGTGAACGTGCTGCTGGGATTCCGGCGGCGTATCTGGAGCCTGGCGGCGGTCGGCGTGGTCTTCGCGACCCCCGCTCTCTATCTCGGGCTGGTCTATTTCCAGGAGTAGTTGCTAGCGCTTCGAGACATCGATGCGAAACGTATTTGCGTCGACCTTCGTCCGTATGTATGGGTATCGGCAGCTCTACTTGTCTTAAGTAGCTTAAGCTTATATCTGAAATAGCCCATCTCGCGTCGGTGACCCAAACACCACGTCCGTTTGAAGACAATGGAAGCGAACGATTCGTCTGGCCGAACACTGGGGGCAGCCATGCTCATCACTACAACAAGCGTAATGCTTCCAGAAATTAGTTTTGTCATATTTCCCTTCCTCCGACCGAAAAATCGAATGCAAAACGACATACCGGCAAAAGGCAAAAGCCGGAGCGGTACGACTCCAGCGCCATCAATCCCATGCAGTCCGTTCCAAGCGGTATGCCGCATGCACTAGTCCATTTCAAGTTCCGCTATAGGAGGAGTGCCCATGTGGGCATCAGGACGCTTCCATATTCAGGGGCGCGTCAGCCGCGGTTTTGAGGCCGTGCGCGAGACATTTATCGAAAACTTCAGCCGGCGACGTGAACTGGGCGGCGCCTGTTGCGTTTTTCATCGCGGTGAGAAAGTTGTTGATCTGTGGGGCGGCATTCGGAACAAGCGGACGGGCGAGCCGTGGGAAGAAAACACCATGGTCGTCGTCCACTCGGCTACCAAGGGCTTGGCCGCCATGACGCTTGCCATCGCTCACTCGCGCGGCTGGCTCGACTATGAAGAAAGGGTGTGCAAGTACTGGCCGGAGTTCGCGCAGCAGGGCAAAGAGCGAATCACCGTGCGCCAACTCCTGGCGCACCAGGCAGGTTTATTCGCGATTGACCGGCGACCCGCGGGATGAGGCCCTCAGAGACGCGCTATATTCCGCTATTCAGGCTTCCTCAGCCGCGATGGCAAGACAACGAGTCGCCTAGTGTGTGAGAGCAGAGGAGGAAAGAACCAATGAAGAACTTCAGACCTTCCGATCCCGCTGAGGGTAGCGCACTCATGCGGTTGGTTTATCGCGACTGGCGGCCAACGCTTTTCGGAAGGTGGGTCAACCGGTTCGCATGTTGGTGGTCCGGCCTCGGACTGCCGCCCAGTTTCCAGGCCGCTCTTGAAGTCCGTGGCCGTATATCCGGAAGCATACGGTCAAACCCCGTGGTGATCGCCACGGTGAATGGCAAAGATTACCTGGTCTCCATGCTGGGGCCTGATTCCGATTGGGTGAAGAACGTCGAAGCTGCGCACGGCGACGCCGTCATCCGGCAGGGACGCAGGCGTCCCGTTCGCCTTGTCGCGGTGCCGCCGGAGCAAAGGGCACCGGTTCTCCGCGAGTACGTCCGCATCGCCTCAAGCGGACGGCGGCACTTCCCGCTCCCCGTTGGCGCGCCGCTGTCCGATTTCGAGGCCATCGTGGAACGTTATCCCGTGTACCGCATCGAACACTTTGCCCGCGAGAGCCGCTTGAATCTCTGCCCGCTGTGCTAAGCCGAACAGTTGGTTGCGTTCCATGAGGGAATGCACTAGCGGGACGATCCGCTTCGCGATCGGCTACGGCAGGCCGTGAAACTGATAGCAGCGTCCGCCGCGCGCTCGGACGATGAGCCGCGTGAAGCCCTGGTCCAATGTTTCAAGCACGAAAGCCCAAGTCACCAATAGCGCTATCTGGAGCTTTCCACGCGAGCACGAGGAAGTGTTCGGGATCGAAGGATAGCAGCGTAAAGCCGTCCGTCGCACCGGGCAGCGCCGGAAAGACCATTCCAATCTTGGGAAGAG
>QHXC01000672.1 GCA_003222815.1 Acidobacteriota bacterium
ATCGGTCGCGATGTCGGACACAATCACCTGTTGGGCTCGGTAAGCCGCCGTTCCGCATGAACCGGCAGCCGGCCCGATGAAAGCGCCGTCGATCGCATCTGTGTAAACCTTCGGAAGATTTGGTGCTCCGCCGTGCCGCAATTGCCTGCCATTCGGATCCATCAATAAAATGGAGGCCAGCACATCGGAGGATTGCTCTTCCACCAGCAGACACAATCTATCGAGTATGTTGGCCAGCGAATCACCTTTGGCCACCATCTCGAGCACCTTGTTTCCTCCAGCCAAGAGCGCTTCGCGCCGCTTGCGGTCGGTGACGTCGATCACGGTACCCATGAGTTCGATGAGATCACCTGTCGTGCTGAAAACAGGATGAGCAGTGGTGTGAATGTCCCTGACGGCGCCATCTGGACGCACGAGGCGGTAGTCCGTTTCAAACTCGATCTTCTCACGGACCACCCACTGCATCAGTTCTTTCAACCTGGGTTGGTCATCAGGATGAATCCGCTGGAACAATTCTTCGAATCGGGGCAGACCATCCCGTGAATCGAAACCCTGAACGCGGTAGCATTCCTCCGACCAATACTTGATACCGACTTCAGGACTCCATGCCCAGCTCCCCGTCTGGCTGAGTCTCTGCGCATCTTCCAGATACGCTTCCCGCCGCCGCAGCTCCTGAGTCAATTCTTCCTGCTCGGTGATGTCCATCAGCGTGCCGACAAACCGCGTAACGACTCCTTGTTCGCGGATCGGCATTCCAACGCAGCGGATCACCCGCTGCACGCCGTCGGGCCGGATAATGCGTTTCTTGAGATCACATCCTTCACCGGCCGCAATCATACGTTGGATAGTTGCCTCCACAACTTCGCGATCCTCTGGATGCACTCTTGTGAGATAGTCAGAAATAGTTGGAGTTCCGCTATTGGGGTCGAAGCCGAGTATTTCATACAGCTCGCGCGACCAATAGTCGCAAGTGCCGTCGGGTTTGAAAGACCAACTCCCCGCATGGCTGAGCTTCTGGCCTTCCGCAAGGAAAGCTTCGCTGCGCCGCAGAGCTTCCTCAGCCTGTTTGCGCTCGGTAAGATCGACGACAAACGCCACGCCCCGCTTGCATTCCTCGTCGAACGCAGCCGCGCCGAGCAGCACCGGCACCCGGCTGCCATCCTTGCGGAAATACTCCTTCTCATACGGCTGCAGGCTCCCGGTCAGCTTGAGCTGTGGCACAAATTGCTTAAGATCGCGGTCGAGCCGTTCCGCTGGAGTCAAATCCGTCCACCGCAAGCGACCTGACAGGAGATCTTCACGCTCGTATCCGACGATGCGGAGAAATGCGTCGTTGGCTTCAAGAATCTGACCTTCGAGCTCCCAGATGAAGATCCCGACGATATTGGCGTCAACCAGCCGACGGATCTCTGCTTCCCGTTCCTGGAGCTCGCGGTACAGACGGCTGTTGTCGAGCGAGATGGCCGCCTGGGAAGCGAGCACTTTCAGGACGGCAATCCTGCCGGGCGCAAAGAAGTTCGGACCGAGGTTGTTTTCCATGTAGAGCACGGCAACCAGCACGCCCTGTTTCACAAGCGGCAAGCAAAGTACCGACCGAGGGCGCTGCTCACGGATGTACTCGTCGGTGGAAAACGGATTCCGTGCCGAAGCATCGTCGAGAATCACGGTCTCTTGGGTACGCGCAGCATAACGGACAATCGACTCGGGAAGTTCAAGCACCGAGACGGGCGTCTCGCGCAGGCGAACCGTGACGGAACTGCCGCGGGTCTTCGCTTCCGCCTGGATCAACAATTCGCTCCCGTGAGGCAGAATCAGCAGCCCGCGTTCCGCGCCGGCGTGTTCGATAGCTGTGCGTAACAGCGTCTCGACGAGCCTTTCCAACACAATCTCGCCCATCTCGTCAAGTTGCCGCACCTTCCCGTCGGCTCCCCATCGTAGATAGCCCTGCCGTGCGTTTCCCAGGTAGAGATGCGCAATCTCGTCGAAGCCGCGCGCTGCGTAGAAGCGGGCCGCCACTTCGTAGGCGATCGCTTCATTGTGGACAAAGCCGTTTGCGCGGGCTGAGCGGATGGCCTGTTCGTAAAGCAGCTCGGCCTCGAGCGCGCGGCCTTCAATCCGGGCGATCTCTGCGCCGACCAGCGCGGCGCGGTTCTCGAAATTTTCGGGGCAATTCTTCGCCCATATTTCGAGCTGTCTGTAATGGGCGGCCAGAGCCTCCAGATGCTGTGGCTGCTCTTCGACAGGGGCAGAATTGTAGAATGCGGCACGGGCGAGCCCGCCGTAGAATTCATATTCTGCCCTCTCAAAAAAGGATGGCGACGTCCAAAGCAACGGTTGAGTCTTTAAGGATGCCTCGATGGCCGAACGACAGTCCCCGGCCAGCACGCGAGCCTGCAGCTTCCGAATCCAGTACCAGCACTCGGCCAGAGCGAGATTCCGCTGACTTGCCACAGGGCCTTCGAAGCGGCGCTCATCGAACTGCTCATAGTCAAAAGATCCGAATGATGGTGTCAGGCCACGAAGCGTCCGAATCAGTCCGAGTTGCGCAGTAATGATGTCAATGACGAGACCGAACCGTGCCTTCTGTGCAAAGTCGAGACCTTGCTCGGCTTCACGTTGCGCTTCAGCCAGCGGATTTCCCCCCGCGAGAAGATTCGTGTTGAGATTATTGCGGCTGTAGGCGGCAAACGTGAGGTCGCCGGCCTTGTTTGCGGCCT
>QHXC01000475.1 GCA_003222815.1 Acidobacteriota bacterium
TAGCGAGACGAACGGAACACCCAAAACCACAACCTCAAGACCTAACCAGATCGCGACGACAGCGCCGAAAGAGCTGCCGGCCGAGATGCCAAGAGTAAATGGTGTTGCAAGAGAATTTCGAAGTATGGCTTGGAATAGGACACCCGCCACAGCCAACGCGCCGCCCACGACGGCCCCAAACAAAATGCGCGGCAAGCGCGCAACCATGAAAATCTCACGATCTGGACTGTGACCGGCCACGACGTTCTGCCAACGGATTCCAGCCGATCCGACCCATGGCGCAATTGCCAACACCAACAGACAAAAGAGCGCACATGGCCCTACGACTGCAACGAATCGCCCGGCAGAGAGACTTCCGTCATGCGGTGGGGATGACGTAGCTGCCGAGACCATCTGGCCGCCTGAAGACAGCGGCGTTGATTTCGAAGATCTCATAAAGGCGTTGCGGCGTCAGGACCTCATCCGGAGGGCCATCGGCAATGAAGATTCCTGAACGGACAGCGATCATCCGCCTTGCATAACGGGCAGCGAGATTGACGTCGTGCGTGACGCTCAGAATGGTCATCCGCCGTTCCCGATTCAGGCGCTCGAGAATGTCATAGAACTGAATCTGATGCTTCAAATCGAGGTAAACGGTCGGTTCGTCCAGCAGTAGAACCTCCGGCTGCTGAGCAAGCGCGCTCGCAAGCACGGCACGCTGGCGTTCACCCCCGCTTAACTCACCGAATATCTTGGCAGAGAATTGCAACGTATCCGTCAGTTCCATCGCTTCACGCGCCGCGTCGATATCGCGCCTTGTGTCGAAGAGTCCACCGGCCCGATGGGGAAGCCGGCCCATCATGACGATTTCGCTCACGGTGAAAGGAAACACCATATGAGTTTCCTGCGGAACAAATGCGATACGTTTGGCAAGATCGCGGGAACGAATCGCGCTGAGCGATTTTCCGGAAAAATCAACGGCGCCCTTGTAGCCGCACAGCAAACCTGCAAGGACTTTTAAGAAGGTCGATTTGCCTGCTCCGTTGGGGCCAACGAGAGCCACGAATTCACCGGAAACGACGTCAACGGTGATGCCGTTTAGGACGGGTATCACGGTGTAGCCAAAGTGCAGCTCAGCAATGTGGAAAATCGGTGTCATGAAATAGAAAACGCAATCACAAAGACACAAAGTATCCCAAATGGGCGACAAGATCGAATAGAATCCGCCAAATGCCTGACAGGCGCGAGTTGTGGATCTTCATTCTGACGGTCGCCACTGCGGCCGCCGTGCTTGTTTCAATTGCAGGTGCTGAGACGCTGCTTGCGATCGCCTGTTTGGCGTGGCTGATCGCTGGTCCTCGACGAATCCTCTGGCCGGGATACGTTGTTCCGCTCTGCGCGTTCATGGCCATGACGGTGGTGTCACTTGTGGCTTCTCCTCAGCCGGAGATCGGTATGGGCGTCGTCCGGAAATTCGTTCTCTTCTCCATGGGATTGATTGCGACTAACTTCGTCCGGACACCGTGGCGCGCGCGCATATCGCACGGCACATTGCTCGCAGTGGCTGCTCTTGCCTCGGCTGTTGCGCTGGTGCAGTTCGGATTGGCATACCTGAGGTTCCTTTCAACACACAACCTTGCCGATGACCCGACAGTCCTGGCGAGGATTACGGGTTTCATGGGGCATTGGATGACGTTCAGTGGTGAGCAGCTACTCGTTTGGTGTGCCGCCGTTCCGAGCATGCTGTTTCTCGGACGCCGATGGTCTATACCTCTGACGGCGGTGAGCGCAGCGCTGATCCTCAGTTTTACTAGGAGCGTCTGGCTCGGAGCAATAGCAGGTTTTCTGGTTGTGGTGTTCATGATTCCCCGCAGAGTTCTCATCGGTGTCGTCCTGCCGGCGGCAGTTGTGGCCGGGATCGCCTCAGGGCTCATCTACCATCGAGTCGCGATGAGCTTCGGTCCGAAATTCGCTCCGGACTTCTCACGGCTTGAAATGCTTTCTGCCGGATTTCGCATGATTCAAGACCACCCGTTGTTTGGAGTCGGACCCGAGAGGATACATACGGAGTTCCCCCGTTATTATTCCGGAAACGATCTTGCGAATTTCTATTACGGCCATCTGCACAACAACATCGTTCAAATTGCTGCAGAACGAGGGTTGCTGTGTTTGGCGGCGTTCCTCTGGTTCTTTTTTGCGCTCTACGCCGATTTGCTGAGTATGCTGAAGAGGGCGGCTGACGATGCGCAGTGGATCGTATTATCGGCTCTGGCGGCCCTGACCGGCTTTGTGGTAGCCGGTCTCTTTGAATATAACTTTGGAGATTCCGAAGTTTTACTCCTCTTGCTGTTCTTTGTATCCGCACCTTATGGCGCTGCCGTCAGAGTTGAAATGATCGATGAATCCGGGACAAGACTTCACTCTGAAGTCGACGTTCATCACCTTCCTTTTGAGATCCGTGACTGACAGGGAATTGACGCAACTCACGATAGCGAGTGCTCTCAGCTTGCTCCGTCGCCGGGAGCTATCACCAGTAGAGTTGACGCAAGCTGTGCTCGAGAGGATTCACCGGCTGAATGAGCGAATGCGGGCATTTATTACGGTGACCGCCGATCATGCGTTGGAAGGAGCCAGGGCGGCAGAGCGAGAAATTGCAGACGGTCATGGTCCGCCGCTACTGGGCATACCCATCTCGCTTAAGGATTTGTACGACACGAAAGGCATCCTGACGACCGCCGGGGCAAAGGTGTTTGCCGAGCGGGTGCCGGAGGAAGACGCGACGGTGGTGAGGAAACTCAGGGAAGCTGGGGCTGTCGTGATCGGAAAGACCAATCTTCATGAGTTTGCTTTCGGAGTAACGACGGTCAATCCTCATTATGGAACGGCGCGGAATCCGTGGGATCCGGAGCGGATCGCTGGCGGCTCCAGCGGTGGATCGGCCATCGCCGTGGCGCTCGCATTGGGATTGGGTTCGATGGGCTCGGATACCGGCGGCTCGATTGGTTCCGCTGGCATGGTCGTTGGATCATTCCGGACCGATGGCGCAGACGATAGAAGACGCTGCCATCTTGCTTGGCATTGTTGCAGGCTACGATCCCCGAGATCCATATAGCCAGGCGTTGCCGTCGCCGCAGTTTACGGATTCATTGACGGGAGATATCAAGGATATTCGCGTCGGAATTCCCAAAACGTACTTCTACGAACGGGTAGCTCCGGAAGTAGACACGGCAGTTCGCCTGGCTCTGAAGAATCTTGAAAGACTCGGTTGTCAAATACTTGATGTCGATCTGCCGAGCGCTTCCTTGCAACGAGATATCTTCGTTCAGATCGCATCGCCTCAGGCATATACCTATCATGAGCACTATCTGAAGACGCAGGGGGACTTGTATGGCTCCGATGTACGCGCTCGCATTGAAGCCGGCGGCAGGATGCTTTCCATCGGCTACCTACGGGCTCAGCGAGCGCAATTAATCATGAAGCAGGAATGCGAAACGATTTTCAAAACGGTGGATGTGATCGTTACGCCGACAGTGCCCATCCCCCCACCGCGTATCGATCGGCTTCAGCAGTCAGGGGGCGTCGACTCTGAGACCGCGGTGGATTCACTGACTCGATTCACTCGGGCGTTCAACATTGTTGGTCTTCCGGCAGTCTCCATACCCTGTGGCTTCACCCCGGAAGGGCTGCCGATCGGAATGCAGATCTGCGGTAAGGCCTTCGACGAATCTACCGTTCTGCGCGTCGCTCATGCCTACGAGCAGGACGCGAGATGGTTCGAACGCCGGGCTCTGATGTGAAGGAGAGCGCAGAACGTGTTTAAAAAAATCCTTGTCGCCAATCGCGGTGAGATTGCCGTTCGCGTAATCCGCGCGTGCCGAGAAATGGGAATCCAAACAGTGGCGATCTACTCCGACGCAGACCGTGGCGCTCTTCACGTGCGCATGGCCGACGAAGCATATCCTATTGGCCCGTCTCCATCACGAGAGAGCTATCTGGTGATTGAAAAAATCATCGACGTCGCAAAACGGGCGAAAGCGGACGCTCTGCATCCGGGATACGGATTCCTGGCTGAAAACGTCGCATTTGCGCGAGCGTGTGAGAACGCAGGCATCACTTTCATTGGGCCTTCGCCGGAATCCATTGCCCTCATGGGGTCGAAAGTGGAATCGCGGCGCGCCGTTGCCAAATATGGGGTCGAAATGGTGCCAGGCACGCTGGATCCCATCGCTTCCGATGAAGAAGCCAGGAAAATTGCGTCGTTGGTTGGTTATCCCATCATGCTTAAAGCATCCGCCGGTGGCGGTGGTAAAGGCCTTCGTTCCGTACAGTCGGAAGACGAGTTGGAAAGCGCACTGCGGAATACGAGGTCGGAAGCGCTCTCCGCTTTTGGCGATGCCGCCATCTACATCGAGAAGTTTGTGGACAGACCGCGTCATGTGGAAATTCAGGTGGTGGCCGACCGCCAGGGAAATGCGGTTTACGTGGGCGAGCGTGAATGCACGATCCAGCGCCGTCATCAGAAAGTAATCGAAGAGTGTCCATCGCCGATCATGGATGCCGATCTTCGCCGCCGCATGGGTGAAGCCGCATTGAAGGTCGGCAGGGCCGCAGGATACCACAATGCTGGAACCGTGGAATTCCTCGTGGATCCAAACCGCGGCTTTTACTTTCTCGAAATGAATACAAGGCTTCAGGTCGAGCATCCCGTCACCGAAATGGTCACCGGACTCGATCTTGTTCAGTGGCAAATTCGGATCGCGGCCGGCGAAAACCTCGGATTGCGGCAAGAGGATGTCGTGATGCGGGGGGCTGCTGTCGAATGCCGAGTGTACGCGGAGGACCCGTCCAACAATTTCTTTCCCTCCCCCGGCAAGATCGCAACACTTCGCACACCGGCGGGCCCAGGTATTCGTGATGACGGAGGAGTTTATCAGGGATGGACTGTCCCGATTGATTACGACCCATTGATCTCAAAGCTGGTCGCCTGGGGCGCTACTCGCGACGAAGCGATCGGCCGAATGAAGCGTGCCCTCGGCGAGTATCACATTGAAGGCATCAAGACGAACATCTCGTTTTTCCTCGAAGTGCTGGACCACCCGGATTTTCGGAAAGGCGTTTTCGACACCAGTTTTATTGATCGGTGGTTACAAACTCGAACCCTACAGTCGCCGCTTTCTGATGTGGATCAAGACTTTGCTATCCTTGCGGCCAGCCTTTTTCATTGGGAACGTTCTAGCCCAAGGCCTGCCGCAAGACGGGAGGAAAGTCTCTGGAAACTTGATGGGCGACGGCGAGGGCTGAGGAGTTCATGAGGTTCACGGCGGTCCTTCAGGGTGAACAAATCGATGTCGAACTGAATCTGAACGTAGCCGGAATCGTCGAGGCTGAGATTGGCGGGCGCAAGTACGCACTGGAAGCCAAGATGGTCGAACCAGGAGTTTACTGGTTCAACTGGAATAATCAGTCTGTTGAGATTCGCGTGACTCCAAACGGCCACGAGTATGTCGTGTCGCTGCCCCATCGCCGGGTGGCGGTGGAGATGACCGACGCTCCGAGCGTGCTACGCCGCGCCAGGCAGCATGGTCTTGAGGGTGTTGCCGAAATTCGTGCGCCAATGCCGGGTAAAATCGTGAAGTTGCTCGTTGGCGAAGGCGCTGAAGTCCGGGCCAATCAAGGCCTTCTCGTGGTGGAAGCCATGAAGATGCAAAATGAGGTCAAGTCGCCGAAGGGTGGAACGGTGCGAAAGCTTGCTGTGAAGGAGGGGGATGCCGTTGGTTCAGGTGATCTGCTGGCCACCGTGGAATAGGTCTCCCGCTTTTAAATTCTTTACTGGCTCTTCCCCGCGCTTCCCAGAATCCGCTCCGCCAGGAAATTGGAAACGGTCGCTTTATTCCTCGCTATTTCGGAAAACGCGGCTTTCAGGGTTTGGTCCTTCCGGTTGAAGATGACCTGGCGGACCTGCGCCTGAACGCGCGGGTCCGACAGGTCTTTCTGGCCACCGGCATCTTTTTCAAGCAGTTTCAATATGTGGAAGCCGAACCGGGTCTCGATCACTTGGGGAAACGTTTCGCCGGTTTTCATACGCTGTACGGCTTGGGCCAGTCTTGGATCGATGTTCTCGATCGCCTGGAGCGGCTGAAAGTTCAGGTCGCCGCCGGCCCCCGCGGAACTCGGGTCTTCAGAATAGTCTCTGGCAATGGTGGAGAAATCCTGGCCGCTCTGCACTTCGCGGAGCAGGCGGCTGGCTTTGGTCCGCGCTTCGTCGGCGGACTTGGCGTCGTCATTTTTCCCGTTATGAAGTTCAGCGTCGGCGACTGGAGTGACCAGAATGTGAGAGATGTGATAGCTTTCGGGCAGGTTAAAACTTTCTTTGTTCTTATCGTAGAAGTTTTTGATTTCTGCCTCGGATACAGAAATCTTCGACGTGATTTCCTTGTTGATAAGCTTCTCGATCGTGATGCTCCTGCGCAGTTCTGCCCGGATTTCGTCTACGGTCATTTTCTGGTCTTTGAGCAGTTCCTGAAACTTCTCTTCTGTGTACTGGCTTTTGAACTCGTTGAACTTGACATCGACCTCGGCATCCGTGGCGCTCAGTCCGCCTGAGGAAGCCATTTCAAGCAGAATCTGATCGTTGATCATCTGGTTGAGAAGCTGGAGCTTGGCCTCCTGTGCTTCATCAGCGGAGGGCCGTTGCTCTGCACTATTGAGCCGGTTTTGGAACTGTTTCTCCAGATCGGCTGTTCGGATGTCTTTACCGTTTACACGTGCGACGACGTCGTCCTGGGCTGATGTGTTCGAGCTGCAGGATGCGGTGAAGAAGAAATTAGCCAGCAGCGCGGAAAGTAAAAGGATCTTTGCCCCGCTTGGCGGCTTCAGTGGGGCCAAATGAGGCAGGGTTATAAGTTTCACAGAAGACTCCAGTCAGTGACAGAAATAACGGCAATTTTAGCACATCGGAAGTCAGAGAGGTTTTGCTCAATATTTTGGTAGTGGGGGTCTTTTTGGAAACGGGGACGTAAGCGCTTAAAGCCAGCCGGGGGGTCAGGGGCGTGTGCTATACTCTTCGCCTATTTAGAGTAGGAGATTGCCTTCATGGCGCGCTGCGAAATCTGTAACAAGGGCCCGATGTATGGGAATCGGATCAGTCATGCTCATAATCTGACGAGAAGGCGGTGGAATCCGAACCTTCAACGCATACGGGTCGTTGTCGGAAAGACCCACAAAAGTATGAGGGTTTGTACAAACTGCATCCGCTCGGGTCGAATCACCAAGGCCTGAAAAAGATTTCGGATTTCGGATATGAAATTTTGGGAACGAGGGGTCCGACCCCTCCCGCAGACGCGAATGGCACACCCGGCAGACCAATCTCGGCAGCGAAGCGGGTCGGACGCCTCGTTCTTCCAATTCCGTATCCGAAAGCTTAAAGCCGAAATTCCCCTCTGATTGCTACCTTCTTTACGAGTCGCGTCTAACGCTCAGGAGCGTCGTAGGTTATATGAAGGTGCGGGGCCTCATGCTGGTACTGCTAGTGCCATGGGTCGTCCATGCGGAAGAACCGTACTACGGCAGTCGAGTGGCGAGCCTTGCCCTTTCCGGCACCGAGTCGGAAGCCGACCTGCAGACGATCCCGTTAAAGGTAGGCGATTCTATTACGCCTGAAAACGTCCGGGCGTCCATCCAGACGCTCTACAATACCGGAAAGTACAGCTACATCGAGGTTGATGCGACGCCAGCGGGGCAAGGTACGACCAATCTCACGTTCCGGGTCCAGCCGCATTTCTTCTTCAGTACTTTCCGTTTGGAGCCGGCAAATCTTCTCGAACGGTCACTTTCCGGCTACTTCCGTCTTCCCCTGGGAGAAAAATTTACAACCTCCGCGGTGGATCGAATTATCGAGGATGCAACGGAACTCCTGAAGTCTGAAGGGTATTTCGAAGTCAAGATCACTCCCGAATACGACCGTAACCAAGCTACGCGGCTTGTGTTTGTCACGCTCCGGGCGGAGCCGGGACCGAAGGCGACGATTGCGGAGATTCGAATCCAGGGGGGGCAACAGACGTTCTCTCCGAAGGAACTTCTGCAGGCCATGAACCTCCACTCGGGTGATGATTTCGCCCAAACCAAGCTGGACAAGAGTGTTGCGGCCATTCGCGCAAAATTTACCGATCTTGGATTTTTGAACACTCGAGTCAATGTCGATCGCCAATATACGGCGGCAATGCATACTGTGGATCTGAATCTCACGATCCAGCCTGGACAGTTCACTCTTGTCGAACCGAACGGCTTTGACATCTCGAAAAAGAAACTTCGAGAGCTGGTGCCGATTTTTGAGGAGGGGGCGGTCGATCAGGATCTGGTCGCGGAAGGCCGGATGCAGATCGAACGGTATATGCAGCAGGAGGGCTACTTCGAAGCGACAGTGGACTCCCAGGTCATTGAAGCGCCACTCGACAACGCCATCCAAATCAACTACAACATCACGCCCGGAGTTTCACACCATATCGAATCCGTCAGCATTCTCGGAAACAAGCAAATCAGTACGGAAGAAATTCGAAAACGAATCAAAATTCGAAAGGGATCGTTGTTCAGCCGGGGTGTGTTCAGCCGCGAGCTGCTCGATCAGGATGTCCGGACGATCGAGGCGATGTATCGTAACGGGGGTTACGAAGGGACGAGCGTTCGCGGCAGCTATGAAGAGCGAGATCATGCGATTGATGTCGTTATTCAAACTGAGGAAGGTACGCGGCTACCTGTGGATTTCGTGACATTTCTCGGCAACTTTGCGGTTCCCGATCAGGAACTGCGTCGAAAAATCGTGTTGAAGGAAAACGATGTTTATGCGCCTGTCGCGGTGGACCAGGCCCGCGCTGCATTGATGGAGTTGTACTATTCGAAAGGTTATGCGGACGTACGAGTGGAGCCGAGTGTCGATCGGACCCAAACCAACAACGGCGTACGAGTGACGTTTCAAATCAGCGAGGGCGAGGCCTACCAGATCGGCAGCATCCTCGTGGCGGGTAACACGCTCACTAAAGAAAAAATCATTCATCGAAACAGCAGCCTGTATCCGAACACGCCCTACAACCCGGAGGCGATACTGGAAGGCCAACGGAAGCTCTACGCTACGGGGTTGTTCAACCGCGTCGAAATTGTTTCTTTGGAGCAGAACCTGCAAAGAATTCGAAACCTGTTAATCCAGGTCGAGGACGCCAAGCCAATTTCGGTGACCTATGGCATCGGTTTTCAGGAGTACGAACATGCGCGTGCGACAGTCGATTTATCCCATAACAATTTGTTTGGGCTGGACCGCTCGCTAAGCTTTCGAGTTCGCGGTAGCCAACGCGAGCGGCTCTTTCAGACAACCTATCGCGAACCGAAGCTCTTCAATCACGATCTTGATGGTTTCGCGTCGACTTTTATAGAACACACGGAGCGGCCATTCCTTAACGCGAATCGAATCGACTTCTCACTCCAGGTGCTGAAGCGATTCTCTCCGCAGCAAAACGTTCTATTTACGTCCAGCTACCAGACCGTCAATCTGGGAGACTTTCGTGTGAATCTGCAGGCTCAAACCATTCCTCCAGAGCAGGGGCCCTGCTGGTCCACAACGGTGGATGCGTCGGGCAAAGTTACGACCCATGGGACCTGCCAGATCGCACGCGTCGGCACTTCTTTTATTCAGGATCGCCGCAACGACCCGCTCAATCCGAGTACAGGCTCCTTCAGTACGACAACGTTCCAGCTCGCGAGCCGTGCATTTGGCTCGGAATTGAATTTCACTTCATTGTTCAACCAGTCCAGCTTTTATTCGCCCGTGCCACATGGAGTGCTCGCTACGTCATTTCGCCTGGGATGGAACCATCCGTTCGGCATCACAGGGAAAAACCCCTTCCCCCAGTTGCCTCCCACGGAGCGATATTTCGCCGGCGGATCCACGACGCTCAGGGGCTTCAGTTTCGACAAGGCCGAGCCCTCAGGCGGTAATATCATGACGATCGGTAATGTCGAGTATCGGGTTCCTCTGCGGATCTTTCCAATCCCCGGTGTTGGCGGTGCGCTCTTCTACGACACGGGAAATGTATTCAAGGAAATACGAGACATCCATCTCCGCGGTTTTACTCATGCGGCCGGCTTCGGGCTTCGTTATCAAACACCGGTTGGACCTGTGCGTGTGGATTTCGGAGTGAATCTGAAGCCCAGGAAAACAATAGACGGTACCATGGAAGACAGGTTTCACGTGTTCTTTACGTTGGGGAACCCATTCTGAGTATGCAGAAAGAGGCGAGAAGCGAGAAGCTGAGGGAAAATGGGGTCAGACGCCTTTTTTTGGCGAGAATTTCTTACCGCAGTGCTGCTCGCGTCTGCGGGAGGGGTCTGACGCTCTTTTCCCTAGGCTTCTGGCTTCTCGCTTCTTTCTGTTTGCATGCCGAGATCATCGACCGGATCATGGCCGTTGTGGAGGGCCGCATCGTTACCTTGAGCGACATCCGCCAGGAGCGCGAGATCCGCGCGAGATTGGGTCAGAAGCTCATCGACGACAAGGCTCTGATCCAGGATTTGATCGAAAACTATCTGATCGAAAGTCAAATAGCGGATTTCCCGGGCGTCGAAGTTTCGGATTCAGAAATCGAGGCGGAGCTAAGGAAATTGCAACAGCCGAGCGCACTGCCCTCTCCCGCGATGCGGGAGGTCATCCGCAAGCGCATTCAGATGGCGAAATATTTCGATGTCCGGTTTCGCCAGTTCCTGCGCGCATCGGATGAAGAGATCCGGAAATATTACGACGAAGTCTTCGTGCCTGAAGCGAAAGCGCGTGGCCTGAACCCGATTCCACCTCTCGAGCAAGTGGCGGATGTTATTCCTAAAAATGTTATTGAGGAAAAATTGGATCACGAGGTGAAAATCTGGCTGGAGGCAATTCGAAGGAGAAGTGACATTGAGATTTTTGAATAAACGACGGCTCCTCGGATTGCTGAGCGTCCTTGCACTGTGCGTGCTGGCTCTCGTTGGTGGCCTGGTCGTTTATGTCAATTCACCCGCTTTCGAAGAGCAGGCCCGTCGTTACGTCGTCCGCGAGGTCGAGCGGCGTACGGGTGGGGAAGCTTCGCTGAGAAAGTTCAATTGGAACTTCTGGCAGCAACGATTTCGGCTGCAGGATTTGACTCTGCGCGGGCTGGAACCCCAAGACCAGGCACCTCTCGCGCATTTCGACCAGATTGATATAGGTCTCAATTTCCAAACGCTTTTTCAAAAACGGATTGATCTTTTCGAACTCACGCTGACGCGGCCCGAATTTCATCTTGTGATTGGTGCGGACGCAAAGACGAATGTTCCGTCGCCTGAAACCCGAGGAGACGGCACGCCATTCGATTTCCGGATCTCGATCACGAACTTCAACCTCATCCATGGCGCCGCATTAGTCAATGAACGTCGACTCGATTTGGATTTCTCGGTAGCCAAGCTTGCAGGTGTGCTCAATTACCAGGGTACGCGGGAAGTATTGGAGAGCCATATCCGCTATGACGGCCTCTACGACCGCTCTTTCGAGCGCAAACCGTCGATCCCTTATACGTTGAGCGCGGACACGGACTACACGCGCGGAACGCTGATCGCGCACAGAATCACAGTGCGGTCCGGCGCGACGGAGGTGAAGCTGCAAGGGCGTGTTAACCAGGTTCTCAACCAGAACATTTCAGGAAAGCGTGGCCGTTGCCGGGTTTCTGGAATTCTCCCGCGGATATTTCTTCACACGGGGCAACACCACATCCGATGCCGTTGATTTTGAGGGCTGGCATGCCACAAATCTGACCGGTGAGTATGCATACCACCATCCGGATAAAAGGCTGTCTGTCCGGAAATTGAAGACCAGAATTGCGGCGGGTGAACTTAACGGGAGCGTCGTCGTCGAGAAGTTTCCCGGGCCGTCACGTGTGAATGTCGATCTCGACTATTCCGGAATCGACGCCGCTTCACTCGCACGAGCCTATGCCTGGAACCCGAAATACCGCATTTTTTCCAACGTGACCGGCACGCTAAACGGTTGGTTCGAAGGCAAGCTGAAACGATATGACTTCTCCGGGACAGCGGACCTCAAGTCCTATACCCCAGCCCGCGTAGCGGATCTGGTGCCCCTGCCTCTGGACGGTTCCACGGAGTACGAAGTCAGTCCCGGAGAGGCCAGAGTGGCGAACGCCGACGTCCGGTTCTATTCGACCACGGTAAAAGCAGACGGTCTGATTCATGAAACGAAGTCGGACTTGAAACTCGCAATGAGGTCCTCCGACCTTAGGAATCTGGCCTTCCTTTACTCCGGCGCTAACGGAAGTGGGTCCTTTGACGGCATTTTGTCCGGTCCTGCCGCGAGACCGGTACTTGAAGGAGAATTCACTCTGCAAAATCATCTCTATCGCGAGTGGAAAATCCAAAATGCCACGGGAAGCGCTCGGCTCGACACTCAAACTGAAAACGTCGACCTGCGCAATGTGCACGTGAGTCAAGGCGAATCGCAGGTGGTCATCAACGGCCGAGCGCATTTAGACGGGTCGGCCGTTGATTTGCGAGTTCAGTCGAATCGTGTGACAGGACCGGATCTCGCGGTTTTCATCAATCGAAAAGTCGAAGGTATTTTTTCGGGCAATGTTCATATTACAGCTCTGACACCAGTGCGCCTGGAGGGAGAGGTGAGTGTCAACGACCTATGGTTCGACGGCAGGCTTATCGGTGATACCCGAGGTCATGTCCGTTACTTTGACCCTGTGGTTGAACTCGATCAGTTATCCGTCAGACAAGGCGAGGCCACACTCACCGGCAATGGTTTATTCAATCGGGCGACGGACACGGTGAAATTCTCGACACACTTGGCTTCGGCAGATCTTCACCGATTCGCGAGTCTCGGTCTTCCGGGATCGTTAGGAGGAACCATACGACAGGCCGACTTTCGCGGAGATGGTACGAGGATTCGGCCCAACATCCGGGGAGAGGCCATTCTTCAGAACCTTTCCTTTTATGATGAGGTTTTTCCGCAAGCGCGGGTTGAAGTCTCTTCGACAGGATCGAAGTTGGACTTAAGTCTGGATGCCGCCAGGAATCTCAGCCTCACAGCGCAGGTGGATACGGCCGGAGCGGGGTACCCTTTCACAGCGCGGGCCAATTTCACGATGTACCCTCTGGCGCGAATTGCCGGTTTATCGGAGGGGACGATCCTCGCAACCGGAAATGCAATCTTGTCGGGCCTGGTGACTGACTCCAAGAGGATACGTGGAGACGGAAGTATCGAAAGCGCCGAGGCTCGTCTTAAACAAAGGACTCTGCGTACTACGAAGCCGTTTACATTCGATTTCAATTCCGAACGGCTAACACTTACCGGTGTCACCCTTACTGGGGAGTCTACTCAGGTTAGCCTCGCCGGCACGATCGGGTTCGCGGCCGCCGCGCCGCTAAACCTCGATGTGAGCGGCCGTCTGGATCTCGCTTTCATTGCGGCTGCATATCCGGAATGGATTTCAAGTGGAGGAATGAACGTAGAGGGCCGCATCGGCGGAACCGTGCAGAATCCGGATCTTCGCGGGCTTGCGCATCTGGCCAATGCTTCCTTTGGCCGGCGGGGATTATTCACGAGCCTTTCCAATCTTAACGGGGATTTGTTCTTCGATCAGGATCGCGTGACCCTGAGCAATATTCAAGGCCTCATGGGGGGCGGAAACGTCCGCGCGCAGGGCGCAGCGCTTCTGCAACACGGAAGTGTTCAGGCCATGAATATCCGGATTGAAGCAGACGATGTACGGTTGCGTCCGAGTTATCCGGAGGGTCTACGCACCGTTGTCGACGGCACGCTTATTTTGCGGGGCGCCTGGGAAGCGCCAGTTCTCGAAGGCAATCTGCAGATACAGAATCTCGCATACCGTAGCAGCTTTGAAGAGTTTCTGACCCTGCTCACAGAACGCAATGTAAGCGCGGAGTCTTCGCCTCTCGGCAGACTGCGGCTTTCGGTGCACGTTGAAGGCAGCAGGAATATTACGATCCAGAATCAGTTAGCGGATGTGGAGGCTCGAGTCGATGTCGATGTAAAGGGGACGGTGGAAAGTCCTTCGCTGACGGGCCATATCGAGGCCAGTGGTGGCACGCTGCTGTTTCAGGGGAACCGCTACCGGGTTAATCGCGGCAACATCGACTTCGTCGATCCTTTGAGAATCGAACCTGTCGTCGACGTTCAGGCCGAAACCGAGGTGCGGGATTATCGCGTGATTCTCGCCATCAGTGGCCGCGGAGACCAGTTGCATCTGGATCTGCGATCGGACCCGCCGCTTCCGGAACTTGAGATCGTCAGTTTGATTGCAGGCGGACGAACTCGTGAAGAATATGCGTCTCGGCCTGGAACTTCCGTGCCCACTAGCGAGCAGCTTTTTCAAAGCGGCGCGACTTCGATCCTCTTTGACCTTCTGCGACAACGAGTGGGCGGCCGAATCTTCGGCCTCAACAACGTCCGTCTCGAGCCTTTCCTCGTGGGCGCCGAAAGCAACCCGGGCGCGCGCATTACCCTTTCCGAGCAAGTGACGAAAGACCTCTCCATCAGCTATTCTCAGGATCTGGCTTCAAACCGCCAACAGATTATCCTGATCGAATATTTCGTCAGCCGAAATACGTCGATTCTGGCTTCTCGCGATGAGCTGGGGAACTTCGGCCTGGATATCCGGCGCCGGGCAAGATTTTAGTAGCCGCGGTTCCTCAACTGGGTCTAATCCAAAATCGCGATGCAGTCGATTTCGATGGACACATCTCGAGGTAAACGGGCAACCTCGACAGTGGAACGAGCCGGTGCGCGGGAACCGAAGAATCCCGCGTAAACGGAATTCATTTCGGCGAAATCATTCATGTCCTTCAAAAACACTGTGGTTTTCACAACATTTTCCGTGGAGCCGCCGGCTGCCGAGACGATCGCTTGCAGGTTTAAAAGTACGCGCTGCGCCTGAGCGCGGATGCTTTTGTCGTCAATGAGCTTTCCAGTGGAAGGGTCAATTGGGATCTGCCCCGACACAAAAAGCAAATTGCCCGCTCGGATAGCCTGAGAGTAGGGACCCGCAGCCGCGGGACCGATCGAGCTAGAGATTATTGTTTTGTTCATATGGCCTTTACCGATGTCCATCCGCGCAATCCGCGGCTAGCCCAACCACCGTGCAATCCTATCGTGTCGGATTCACCACCCGAGTGGAGCGAGCGACGTCATACACACCGTCAAGCTTCTTGATGGATGCAATGACGCGTTCCAGGTGTTTCATGTCCGGAATTTCAACGGTGATGTCGATCGTTCCCTGTTCATCAGCCGTTCGAGCTTCGACGTTCAAGATGTTCGACTTCACTTCCGAGATCGCAGCTGCAATGCCGGCCAGCATTCCGGGCCGGTCTTCCGTCAAGATGGTCAGTGGGACAGCATAGGCCTCCGCAGAAGGCGCGGTGCCGGCCCATTCTACTTCGATTTTTCGATCTGCGTCATAAAGCAGGTTTTGAACGTTCGGACAATTCTTCGAATGGACCGCGACACCTTTGCCTCGCGTAATATAACCGATCACTTCCTCACCGCGGATCGGATTGCAACACTTGGCACGATAGACTAGGAGATCGTCGAATCCTTTTACCTGGAGTTTGGCATCCGTACCCAATCCCAGGACGCGCTTGACGACGGACGCGATCTTCGATTCTTCTTCCGGAGCTGGTTCCTTCAAGCCATCTGGAGATATTCTGGCGAGAATTTGTTTCGCGGAGATTTTTCCATAACCGATCGCCGAGAGCAGGTCTTCCACTGTGCTCGACGCATAGTCCGGCAACAAAGTGAGAAGGTTTTCGCTTTCGAGCAGTTCCCTTACGTTCTGTTTGTATTTTCGCGCTTCCTTTTCGAACATCTTGCGTCCGAGCTCAATGGCCTTTCCGCTCTCCTGTTCATTTAGCCAATGGCGGATCTTGTTGCGGGCGCGCGATGTCTTTACGAACGACAGCCAATCGCGGCTTGGCTTATGACCGGACTGGGTCACGATCTCGATGATGTCGCCATTCTTGAGTTTGGTCTTTAATGGCACCATCCGCCCGTTAATTTTGGCTCCGACGCAGGTGTGTCCCACTTCCGTGTGAATGGCATAAGCAAAATCCACGGCGGTCGCGTCCCGCGGCAACGTGATGACTTTTCCTTTGGGCGTGAACGCGTAGACTTCTTCCGGATACAGGTCGATGTTCAACGTGCTGAGGAAATCCGCAGGATCCTTCATGTCCTGCTGCCA
>QHXC01000476.1 GCA_003222815.1 Acidobacteriota bacterium
ACAGGAAATTGCGAGGCAAAGCCCACGATCCCGAGAAGCGTTGCCGACCCCGTCAACCGGTATACCAACCATGACTGCGCGATAGACTGCATCCATGTTCCGGTTAGCGATACCAGTTGCCCGTAAAAGAAGATCCGATAATTTCGATGGCGGAATGCGCGCAGTGTGGCCCGGAGTCTCGATTGAGTCATACTTCAGTTAAAGCTCCACTATAATTCAACATGCCCGAATTGCCCGATGTCCTACTCTACATCGAATGTCTGAAACCGCGAATCCTGGGTCAAACACTCGACCGCGTGCGGCTGGCGAGCCCGTTTGTCGTGAGGTCCGTCACGCCGCCCATCTCCGCTATCGGTGGCCGGACAGTTCGGGGCTTGCGCCGCCTCGGCAAACAAATCGCTCTGGAATTCGATGAACGACTTCTCCTCATCATCCATTTGATGATTGCCGGCCGCTTCCAATGGAAGGAAAAGGGCGCTCGCGTCCCGGCGCGGCTTGGTCTCGCCGCCTTTGACTTCCCTTCCGGGACGTTGCTTCTGACCGAAGCGGGCTCCAAGAAACGCGCATCCCTGCATCTTGTCCAGGGCGAAGGGACGCTCGCGTCGTTCGATCGCGGGGCGCTCGACGTGCTTCATTCCGAGTTGAAAGATTTTCGCGAAGCATTGACACGTGAAAATCATACGCTGAAGCGGGCACTCACCGATCCCCGCCTGTTCAGCGGTATCGGCAATGCTTACTCGGATGAAATTCTGCATCGCGCGCGACTTTCGCCGTTGAAGCTCACATCCAGGCTCAATGCCGAGGAGATCGTTCGTCTGCACGGCGCGGCCGAAGCGACTCTCGCCGAGTGGATCGAAAAACTGCGAAGCGAAGCTGGTTCCGCGTTCCCTTCGAAAGTAACAGCTTTCCGTCCTGGCATGGCTGTCCATGGCCGTTATGGCAAACCATGTCCGAACTGCGCCACACCGGTGCAGCGCATCGTCTATGCCGAAAATGAATGCAACTACTGCCCGGCTTGCCAGACCGAAGGCCGACTGCTTGCGGACCGTGCCTTGTCACGTCTACTGAAACAGGACTGGCCACGCAGCCTCGAAGAATGGGAGCTCCATATTGACAGCCGGAGATGAGCTACAATGCGCGTGCTTGTAACACCGGACTATCGCACACTGAGCCGCCAGGCCGCGGAGATCATTGCTGATGCCGTGCGCTTCGAGCCCCGCCTCACGCTCGGCCTACCGACAGGAAGCACACCTCTCGGTATGTATGAAGAGCTGGTACGAAAACATTCTGATGAAAACCTCGATTTTTCGCGCGTCAAGACATTCAACCTCGATGAATACATCGGGCTTGCGCCCGGCCATCCCAGCAGCTATCACACTTACATGCATCTACACTTCTTCGATCATGTCCGTATTCCCATAAAACACATTCACATTCCCGACGGTGCGCCCGGTATTGATACCGATCGCGAAAGCATTCGTTACGAGCAGGCGATTCAGCAGGCAGGCGGAATCGATCTGCTGGTTGTGGGCATCGGGTCCAACGGCCACATCGCGTTTAACGAGCCGGGATCGAGTTTCGCGTCGCGAACCCGCATCGTGGACCTCGCCCGTGAGACGCGAGCGAATGCAGGACGATATTTCGCGAGCGAGGATGAAGTCCCGCGCCGAGCGATTACCGTGGGCATCGGCACAATTCTGGAGTCACGCCGGATTCTTCTGCTCGCATCGGGATCAGGAAAATCGGGCGCCGTCGCACGCGCGCTCCAGGGTCCGGTGTCCGAAGACATGCCCGCCTCGGCTCTACGGGGGCATTTCGACGTGACTGCGATATTAGATGAGGCCGCAACGCCATTACCCCCCATCGCCGGCGTCATTGGCCGCGCCTGGTGAGGGCGTGTCATCGTCGAGATTGTTTAAGAAGCCGGCCGGCAGAGCGACTTTTTGCACTCCTGTCGTCTTACCGCGAACCACGCGCATGGCCGAAGGGGGAAAGGGCTGGGATCGATCGGCGCCTCGAAACAATTCCTGCAGTTGCTCCAACGTTTCAACCCGCATCAAACCGCCGCGCACTTCTGAGGTCATCCGGAATCCTTTGGTGTACCACGACGCATGACGGCGGAACGAGTGCATGGCCAGCCGCTCTCCAAACCACTCGCAGAGCTTGCGTGCGTGGCCAAACATGATGTCGAGGACTTCGCCGAAATTCGGAGGGTTGATGGGATCACGCCCGTTGAACACGTCCGCGAGGTCGCGGAACAGCCATGGACGGCCCAGACAACCGCGTCCGACAATCACTCCATCGCAACCCGTTTGCCGCATCATCCGGAGGGCGTCTTCGGCTTCCCAGATATCGCCATTCCCGAGCACAGGAATCTTCACCGCTTGTTTTAGTTCTGCGATTGCATTCCATTCCGCATGCCCATGGTAAAGCTGCGCGGCCGTGCGCGCGTGCAGGCCAACGGCAGCGCATCCTTCGTCCTCGGCCACGCGGCCTGCCGTCAGGAACGTCAAATAGTTTGCGTTCAGGCCCATTCGGAATTTGATCGTGACCGGAATCCTTTGTGAATTGTTCACGGCCGCACGGACAATGTTCCTCAGCAGATTGGGCTTGAGCGGAATGGCAGCACCGCCGCCCTTGCGGGTGACTTTGGGAACCGGGCATCCGAAGTTCATATCGAGGTGGTCGATGCGCCCTTCGTTCACCAACCGTTTGACGGCTTCCGAAACGTAGTAAGGATCGCTTCCATACAACTGCAGGCTGCGCGGCGATTCATCGGGTCCAAAATCGGCAAGCTTGAGCGTCTTGTCGCGCCCGTCGACGAGCGGCCGCGCGTTAATCATCTCGCTCACATAGAGACCTGCGCCAAAACGGCTGCACACGGACCGGAACGGATAATTGGTCACACCGGCCATCGGCGCCAGAACGACCGGCGGCCAGATGCACATCTGTCCGATTTGCACGGGCGCGAATTCGCCAGGCCCGGGGAGCTTCACATCCCGGTTAAGGGTGCTGCGGTAGACGGGATTCATCAAAAGATATGTTACGACAGGGCGATGAGATTCACCTTCCCATTCCGGAACCACGTCATGCAAGCATCAACGCCGTTGTGCGAGAAACTAACAAAGTAGCTGGAAACCGGACTCACTCCCATTGGAAACAAAGGACCTAGAGGCTGGAAGAATGATTGCCTGAATCGTCGTTACATGGAGGTGTCTTTATGCCAAAGGTAATGGCAGTCGTTCTTAGTCTGCTTCTTTTTTCTACGCTTTCGTTTACCGAAAAAGAGAATTCCGGAAATGGTTCCGGGAATAATTCCGGCGGGAATCCGGGTCATTCCGGTGAGGCTCCGAACCCGGCCAAACCCGGAAACGACGACAGCGACGGACCGGTCCGGATCGGGTGGGCCATTGTCACTCCGTTGGCTGTAACGACCAGCGGCGGCTCCAACGGCCTCGTGGTTTTCGCGACATTGGGCCTGAAACATGGCGACGAAACCGCGCAATCCGGCTTGCTGCCTTCCGCACTCACGACGAACTCGCTCGTTTACGCGAGCACCAGCGGGAAGCTTTCGCGGAATATCGGTATTGGAATTGTGAATCCGAACAACGCGGCAGCCAACCTGACAATGACGCTACATGACGAAGACGGCAGCGTCATCGGAACGCCGAAACATTTTTCACTTCTTTCAGGACACCAGACCGCGCAGTTCCTGACGGCCCTCTACGCGGACAAACCGGAAGTGCCGCATGACCTCACGGGTACGCTGAATGTGACTTCGGACTTGCCGGTCTCGATTATTGGCTTGCGCTTTAGAGGATCGAATTTCAGCGTCCTCCCGGTCACCAATTTGTCCACACCGGCTGGGGTCCCCACGTACGGGGCAGGCATTGGCGGTCTCGGCGCGGTCCTTGTCCCGGACTTTGCCACGGGGGGTGGATGGGCAACAGAACTTGTCCTTATCAATACCGGTACCGGACCGCTCACCCTGCGCGCCGATTTCTTCGCGCCGGACGGCACAGCGCTGACGGTGCGGCTGAATGGCGAGTCCAAGAGCAGCTTCACGGGCCTTGTTGTCCCGGCCGGTGGTGTCCTGGAGCTCGCGCCAAAGACCAACGAGGGGCACAGCCCGTTCTAGATCATGGCAGTCCAATTGCCAATGAAATCCACTAGAGGTGCACATAACGATGGCTAGGCTCTATATTGGTAACCTTCCTCATCAGGCTGCCGAACATGAACTTCAAGCGTGGATTGAGCAGCATGGCTTCAAAGTGGAGACCGTCCAAGTGATCCGCGATCTCGACACCGGGGCTTCCCGCGGCTTCGGATTTGCGGAACTGCCGGAGGTCATTCACGCTAAAGAGGCTGTTGACGCGCTCAATGGTCAAAAGATGGAAGAGAACGACTTACGCGTCAGCGAAGCAAGACCACTTCCAGTGAAGGGCGAAAACCGTCAGGCCGGCGGAACCCGCTCACCGAAAAAGAGGGTGTCCTAGCGGGTTTTACGCCCGCGAAAGGACGCCAATGACGGGAATGGCGCGCAAGTTTCATCCGGGGCGCGCCATTGGAGTCATTCGCGGCTACTTCTATCGCAGTCCCGAACGGATTACTTTATAGCATCGGCTGGCTCATATACTGGGCCTTGCGCTTGATTTCGCGATTGCCGGCAGCCGTGGCGGGCCGCTAGAGTAATGCCGATGCTCGAAGTGTTTAAGAGCCGGAAGATGGCAGCATTACTGTTATTGGGTTTCTCATCGGGGCTGCCGCTTTACCTAACGAGCCGTACGCTTCAAGCCTGGATGACCGTGGCCGGCGTGAATCTCTCTGCTATCGGGCTCTTCAGCCTTGTTGGCTTGCCCTATTCGCTCAAGTTCCTGTGGTCGCCGTTGATCGACCGGTTTTCGTTTCCTTTCCTCGGCCGTCGTAAGGGGTGGTTGCTCGTGACCCAGCTTGGGCTCGCAGTAGCCATCGCCGCGATGTCGCTTCAAAGACCCAGCGAAGCGTTGCGGCTGGTCGCCATTAATGCAATCGTGATTGCTTTTCTGAGTGCAACACAAGACACGACGATTGACGCCTATCGTGCCGATATTCTCGACTCTCATGAATTGGGCGCGGGCGCCGGTGTCGCTGTCCTTGGTTACCGCATCGCGCTGATCTTGACTGGCGCGGCCGCACTCATTTTAGCCGACCAGCTTTCATGGCCCATCGTGTACCTTCTGCTTGCAACGCTCATGTTGGTGACGCTGGGGGTCTCGACATGGGCGCCAGAACCTGTCCTGCGCCATTTGCCGCCGGCTTCTCTCGGCCAAGCCGTCCGGCTGCCCTTCATCGATTTCTTCAGGAGGCTCGGGCTCTCCCGCGGGATGGCGATCCTGGCATTTATCGTTCTGTATCGTCTCGGCGATACCATGATCGACAACATGAAGACGTCTTTCCTTCTGCAGACGGGGTTCAGCCAAACCGACATCGGCGTCATTCAAGGCGCTATGGGACTGTCCGCCACGATTCTAGGCGTCCTTTGCGGCGGTCTCGTCGTGAGCCGCGCGGGAATCTATCGTTCGCTGTGGATTTTCGGCGTGCTCCAGGCGGCAAGCAACTTCGCGTATCTTCTGCTCGCAAACGCCGGCCGGAATTATCCGTTGATGATCGCCGCCGTCAACATCGAAAACTTCTGTTGGGGACTCGCCAACGCGGCGCTCGTCGGTTTTTTGATGAGCTTGTGTGACCCGCGATTCTCGGCAACCCAATATGCGCTGTTGTCCAGCTTGCTGGCTGCCGGCCGCGATGTACTCGTCGCGCCGGCCGGCTCCATCGCCCAACGGACAGGCTGGCCGGTCTTCTTCTTAATTACCGTCGCTGCTGCAGTTCCGGGAATGATGTTGCTTCCGGTGTTTGCGCCGTGGTCAAAAGCCGCCGGTTACACAGATCCCACGGATTAGATCAGTCCGGCGTTTTATTTAGGATTCCCCAGTAAATCCCCAGCTCCGAAACCGCATGCACAAAATTGCTGAAATCCACGGGCTTCACAATGTAACTGTTCACGCCGAGTTTATAAGTCTCCAGTACGTCCCGATCTTCCTGAGACGATGTCAGCATGACTACAGGTGTATGTTTTGTTCGAGGGTCTGACTTGATCTTGCGCAAAACATCGATGCCATCGACTTTGGGCAGCTTCAAGTCCAGCAGGATTACTTTTGGAAGATTGTCGATCTTTCGATTCGCGTAGACTCCCGTCGCGTAGATGAAATCCAGTGCCTCCGCTCCGTCCTTCACAACGAACACTTTAGTTGCGAGGTTTTGCTTCTGAAGTGCCCTAAGGGTGAGTTCGACATCATTGGGATTATCCTCGACCAGAAGAATCTCCGCATCATCTGGACTTGACATATGGGTAATTTCTCATGTTTAGAGTGGTAATTTGTTCAACACGAGCCAATACGCTCCAATATCGCTAACAGTCCGGTAAAACCGGTCGAAATCGACGGGTTTTACGACGTAGCTATTGGCGCCGAGCTCGTAGCATTCGACGATATCGCGTTCTTCCTGAGATGAAGTCAGGACGACCACCGGTATCGTTCTCGTGCGCTCGCCGGCGCGAATGCGGCGGAGTACGTCGATGCCATCGATCTTCGGTAGTTTCAAATCCAGCAACACCACCTTCGGCCGCGGTTTGCCGCCAAACAGGTAGTCCAGAGCTTCAGCGCCATCACGCACAATCGCCAGTCGCACGTCGAGATCGCTTTTCCTGAACGCGCGTTGCGTCAGCTCCGCGTCGTTCGGATTATCCTCGACCAGGAGGATGTCGACATCTCCTGTTTCTGCCATAGCCGAAAAGTTCCTCACGCCTTGGGCAACGTGAAGAAGAAAGCCGCTCCCTTGTTAACGGTTCCTTCGGCCCAGACACGACCGCCGTGCCGAAGAACGATGCGCTGCACCAGGGCGAGACCGACGCCCGCTCCTTCAAATTCGTCGACCTTGTGCAGGCGCTGGAAGACGCCGAACAGTTTGTTGCGGTACTCCATATCGAATCCAACGCCATTATCCCGGACGTAGTACGTTTGTTGATTGCCGCCGTCCTCAAAACCGACCTCGATCGCCGGATCCGCTTTCGGACCTGTGAACTTGAATGCGTTTGCGATCAAGTTATGCAAGACCTGCCGGATCATCGCGCGATCGCCAAAGGCCGGCGGCAGCGCGTGCAGTTGCAACACAACCGGGTGTTGCTTGTTAGCAGACTGGACGTCCCCGAAAACGCTTTTTGCAAGGTCTTCCATGTTGATGGCCGTTTGGTCCAGCGGCTGGCGGCCGAGATGGGAAAATGTCAGGAGGCCGTCGATCTGCTCGCTCATGCTGCGAGCGTTGGCGCGGATGATGTTCAGCAGTCGCCTGCCTTCTGCATCCACTTTGTTCGGATACTCTTCCATCAGCACACATGAAAACCCATCGATCGCGCGAAGTGGTCCCCGCACGTCATCGGAAATCGAATACGTGAAGGCCTCGAGTTCCTTGACCATCATTTCCAATTGCGCGGTACGGTCTCGTACGCGCTGCTCCAGTTCGCTGTTCAGCCGTTGGATTTCATCGGTCTTGGAATGTACTTCGCGTAACGCATCCTGCGCCTCGCTGTATAACCGGGCGTTATCGATCCCAAGGGCAGCCGAGCGCGCCAGCTCTTCCGCAAAGTTCAGGTCGTCCTGGGTGTATCGCCGCGCGGGATTCTCCGACGCAAGAGTAAAGGCGCCCAGCGTGCGGCCGCGGGCGATAAGAGGAACGACCATTGCGGAAGCGAGACCAAGCTCTTGCAAAATTCTGAGGTGTTCGGCGTCTTGCGCCAGCGCAAAGAGCATCGAGTCTGGAATGTCGGTGTAGATTTTTGCTTTACCCGTACGCATAACGTGGGCGACACCCTGAGGAGCCGACGCATTCTTGCCGAATCTCTTCTGGAATTCCCCCGCCCATTCCATGCGGGATGGATCTCGATGAACGAGAGCGACCCGATGAAAACCGTTGTCCTCATCCGTGACGTCGACCGCGCACCAGTCGGCCAGCCGGTTCACGGCAAGCTTGGCGACACTCATCAAGTTCGTCTGGTAATCCAGCGACGATGCCAGAACCGTGCTCGCCTCGGCGAGAAACGCCAGCCTCTCGGCATTGGTCTCCGCCTCGGACCGCGCGACCCGTTCGTAGATCAGCAACTTGTCGCGTTCTTCTTCTGCCTTTGTGCGCTTGATAAAGTCGCCAACCTGGTGTCCGACCGCGTCAAACATCTGAAGAAGTTCATCATCGGGCTGGACGATTTCGCGGTTGTAAAAGGCCATCACGCAGTTCACGTGGCCACTGATCCGAATAGGAAAGGCGAAAGCTCCATGCAGGCCGACGCGTTGGGCGACAGGCGCGCGCGGGAAATTCGAATCGGCCACAACGTTATCGATCCAGGCCGGCTGTCCACTGGACAAGACGCGGCCGACGAGATCAATTCCGGGAAACAGGATCGTCTTGCGGCTCGCCTTCTCGAATTCGTCAACCTCACAGGACGGCACGTGCCAGCTTCCTTCCACGTGCAATGTGTTCGAATCCGCATTCACACACCACATCTCACCAAGTTCCGGTCGGTTTCTTTGCGCGGCGCAATATCGCGAACGATCGCGGTGTAGATATGCCTGTTATGCTTGTTGTATTCACCAACTGAAAGCTCGAGTTGAATCTGCTTGCCGGTCTTATGGATACCGGTAACCTCGACCACCGGAACGTCCTTTCCGCGCCGCGCCTCAGCCACGTGCTGTTTATACTGAGGAATGACGAGGTCGATCGGTTGGCCCAACATCTCAGGAATGCCGTAGCCAAAGATCCGTTCGGCTGCGCGACTGACCGACAGGATTCGTGCGGCTTCATCAATCGTGACGATCGCATCGCTGGCGGCCTCTTCGATGATCTCGTACCGCTCTCGGAGTTCTTCCATTTCGTTTCTCGGATTGCTGCCGCTGCAGTAATTTTCCTTCCAGAGCAATGGATCTACCAAATGGAACAAACCCTGCACCTTAAGCAAGGGTCAAGACTGCAACAGTTTACCGGCCCGGCGTGAGGCAGTGGCCACCGATTACCACTTCGGGCGGTTAAGGACCACCCTTTAAAAGGGGAAAATTGTCCTGTATAACGATCGGAGAAATGATTTTTGTGGTGAAAAGGCTCGCGGCAAATCGAAGTCTGCTGAAGAACCTCGTGGTGAGAGACCTGAAGCAACGCTACGTCGGATCGATGGGCGGCGTTTTATGGTCGGTGATTCGTCCGATCGTTCTGCTGATCAGCTATACCTTCGTGTTTACGGTCATATTGGGTCAACGACTGGGACCGCAGTTCGGCACGGACAGCTTTCCGATCTTTTTTTTCTGCGGGTTTCTCCCCTGGCTCTTATTTTCGGATACCGTCATCCGGAATTGCAGTGCCATCACCGATAACGCCCCATTGATCACCAAAACAATCATTCCTGCCGAAATCCTACCGGTGTCCATCACGATATCAAATCTTGTTCATCACCTGATTGGACTGGCGATTTTGATCGCGGCCCTGGGCTTCTTTTATGACGTTCATCTTTCGGCGCTCTGGATCCTTTTATATCTGCCGATGCTTCTGATGTTCGCTCAGGGGCTCGGCTGGATTGTGGCGGGGCTGCACGTCTTTGTGCGCGACACCATTCAGGGGCTGGAGATCCTCCTGTTCCTCTGGTTGTGGTTTACACCAGTTTTCTACTCGGGCGACCTCGTGCCGGCAAGAATGCGATACCTGTTCAACCTGAATCCTATGGCCATCATTGTGACCGGCTATCGTAACTCGCTGCTTCACCTGGCTCAGCCCAATCCGGTTCAGATCGCGTGGGTGCTCGCCGCCAGCTTCGGTATATTCGCTCTCGGGGCGTTGTTCTTCAGGCAAGCCAAACCCGCTTTCCCAGATGTGCTGTGAAAGCGCACATTCAGAGCCAAATACGGGCTTTAGCCCGCGTTCGGCTCTTCCTGCCTTCTATGACTGTCTCATCTCATTTCTCCGGGCTGTTTGGCGGAGCGCCATCGCCGGACGAGCCGACAAACAGCTTTTTCCCGTCAGTGAACGTGATGAGACTCCCGTTTGCTCGATTCGTCCCATTCTTGGCTTGAAAGCCCTCGACGAGGATCTCGGTGCCCGCCAGAAGGGATGTCTTCGTCCAGCCTCGCCTGAGCAAGGCATTCGGCGCAGCGGCTTCGATCATCCAATTGACGACCTTGCCATCGTCGCCTTTCACGTCGATGTGGATCCACGCGTGAGGATTGATCCATTCCATCTTCGTCACCGTTCCACGGAACTTGACAGGCTTTTTCGCGTCGAATTCCGCGTCAAATGCGTGATGCGCCCACACCGGCACAGCAGCCAGAAATAGACAAACGCCTGCAATCACAGTTGCTGATTTCCGTCGCATGAGATTCAATCTCCTCTTCTTTTCGGAGGCAAATTCACTTCTTCTGCTTCGCGGCTTCTTCGGCGGCTTTCTCCTCAGCGCGAGCCCCACTGAGCATATCCACCATCGCGTAATTACCTTCATGGCACGCGTATTCAAAGAGCGAATACCCAGGTTCCTGCGTGATGGGAAAGGCGACTTTCCAGGGTCTGGTGTAGGTCTTGGGATCGTCGATGGTGACTTCGTAATTGATCGTGTTCGCATCGGTGCGGGTGTACCGTTCGACCAGGCGAAGGGCGTCGCTGGTCGGAGTGCCGCCGCCGTTAAGCCCAATGCCTGTTTTGTCAGCGAGGAAATTGGTGGTTTCGATGACTAACGTGTTGCCCTCCCAATGGCCACGCGAGTCCCCCATATACGTGCGGATGTTTGGTCCGGCATGTGGGCGCCCGTCCAGGGGAATGATGCGAGCCTCGTGGACCATCTCGTGGAGGATTGTCACGTAGCCAGGGGACTGCACAATCTGAGCTCCGTTGCCGTAGATCACAGGGAATATGGAGCCGGTAACACCGCGTGTGATGCAACGGATGTAGTAGGTAAAGTCTTCCCACGAAGCGGCAGGCCGCCCTCCAGCTCCGGCACCGACCCTGGTCGCTGCAACGTCAGCCTGCTTCTTCTGACCTTCCGACGTCAGGGCTGGAATTCTTCCATCCGGCGGATCCACGATCAGCGACGTTTGCTTGGATGGTCTTCTTGCGCGCTCGCCCCAGTGTCCCGGAGGACCCGTGCCCACGCGAGCGTTCGGGGCAGCGAACTCTTGC
>QHXC01000477.1 GCA_003222815.1 Acidobacteriota bacterium
TCCTCAGCAATCGCTCCCACCAATGCTTCCCCGGCCCAAGGTGAAGAAGGGAAAACCAAGTCCTACTTGGCGCGATGCTCGACAATCGTCGTGGCGAACGTTCGGCCGCCAATTTCAAGGTAGAGCTCTCGCTCAGTGATCGAGAGTGAGAGATGGGAGCGCCGCTCGATCAGGCTGGCAACTTCATCAATAAAACGGCGTTCGAACGTATATACCGGAATGTCGGCAAGGCGATGAACGTTCGCTGCCGCAAGTTGTGCGAGGAGCTTTCGAACATCGCGATGTGTGTAAACTGCAGCTCGTCCGGCGCGTTTGTGGCCGCGATGTAATCGGTCTGCGTCGGGCATGCCGACCTCGATCCAGGCGTTGATCCGTCCAGTGAGATCTCGAATGAGAACCGCCGGCTCGTCCCCAGCGGCGACACCTTCGGTCAGCGCAATGCCGTCCGCGTACTCGAGACAGTATGCAAACACGCGCATCAGCATGTATTCGATAGTCTCGGATGGCTGCCGCGCGACACGGAGGTGGAGCCGTTCGTAAATGCCGCGATCGATGTCGGCCAAATCGATGTCGAGGTTGTAAATGGTCGCTGTCAACGCCATCGAGATGCCGCCGCTCTACTGGTTAACACTCTCGTATACTACTTAAAGCGCAGTCCGCCGAGGCCCTGACAAACGCACGTTTCAGAATTTGGAGATTTGACATTGTTTAGAGTAGGGTTTGTGATTCGGAAATTTCGCTGAGAGGGAGGAGATGAGCATGAGCGAGCATGATGCATCTCGCCGCGAATTCTTAGTTCGCGCGGCGGTTGGCGCGGGGGCCGTTGCGGGCGCGGGGCTAGTGCCCGAGACGCACGCACAGACTCGCGAGCAGGACAGGAAAGCCAAAAGCGAGACAAATGCCCCTGCAGGAGTGCTCAATTACATTGACCTGGCGCTCGCCGGGGCTTACGCCGATCTTCAGGATTTCTACAGGCGCGGGCTCGCTCAGCTCGACGCGTACTGCCGCAAGACCTATAACGAGCCATTCGTGCGGCTCAGCGCCACGCGACAGGACGAGGTGATCACGGCGCTCGATGAAGGCAAGGCAGGCGGGTTCACCTGGCCCACTGCGCAGGAGTTCTTCAACACCATCCGCACGCACACGATGGAAGGCATGTTTGCCGACCCGATCTACGGCGGCAACAAGGACTTCGCCGGCTGGCGCCTCGTGGGCTTCCCCGGCGCGCAAGCGATCTTCACGCCGGCGGACATGCAGAGCAAACAAGCGTTCACCCGTGCTCCTATCCTCAGCCTGCAAGCGCAGGCTCAGGGCCCAACGCGGAAGGAGTGAGCCATGGCAAGCGAAAAGACGGATGTTGTTATCGTCGGTGTGGGCGCGGCGGGGGGGATACTCGCGGCCGAGCTCGGCAAAGCGGGCATGAAAGTGGTCGGCCTGGAGCGCGGCCCGCGCCTGACCACTGCGGACTTCACGCCGCATGACGAATTGCGCTACTTTCAGCGGCAGGAGCTGCGCCCGAACGTAAAGCGCCAGCCCGTCACCTGGCGGCCGAACGCGAATGCGCGCGCTCTCCCGCTCCCGGTGCTGAATTACGGCAACCAGGCGGGGGGTGGCACCATCCACTACGGTGCGGTCTCGTGGCGCTTTCACGAGGACGACTTCCGCGCTCGGTCACAGACAATGGAGCGCTACGGAGCAGCGGCGATCCCGGAAGACTCCTCCCTTGCCGACTGGCCATTGACCTACGCCGATCTCGAGCCCTTCTACGATCGCGCCGAATACGAGCTCGGCGTGTCGGGCAAGGCGGGCAATTTGCAGGGCCGCAAGATCGACGGCGGCAACCCGTTCGAAGCGCCGCGCCGCCGCGAGTATCCGCTGCCGCCATTGTTCGTCGATCAAGCGGGCGCCATCTTCGAAGCTGCGGCCCGCAAACTGGGCCATCACCCGTTTTCGACGCCGCGCGCGATCGTTTCGCAGCCGTATCGCGGGCGGCTGGGCTGCACCTACTGCGGCTTTTGCCAGGCTTTCGGCTGCCACATCGGGGCGAAGTCCAGCATCCTCGTGACGAAGCTGCCCGAGGCCGATGCGTCCGGCAACTTCAAGTTGCTCACCGGCGCCATGTGCTACCGCGTGAACAGCGACAACAGCGGGCGAGCGACCGGCGTGTCCTACTACGGCCCCGATGGGGAGGACAACACGATCGAGGCGGAGCTCGTCATTCTCGCTCCGTTCATCTACGATAACGTGCGCCTGTTGCTGCTTTCGAAGACCGCCAGGTTCCCGGACGGCCTGGCCAACTCGAGCGGTCAGGTGGGCAAGCATCTCATGGCCCACATCGGTCCAAGGGTGTTCGCCGCATTCGACGACCGGTACGTCAACATCTACATGGGGCCGAGCGCGCAGAGGCATAGCCTCGACGACTTCAACGCCGACAATTTCGACCACAGCAGCCTGGGCTTCATCCGTGGCGCGCAGATCAGTGTCAGTCCCGCCGACCTGGAGGCCGGCCCGATCGGCGCCGCCGTGAGCATGAACCCGCCGCCTGGCATCCCGCGGTGGGGCGGCGCATATCGCGACTTCCTCGCGAAGTACTTCGCGCGCTACGCCGGGCTGACGGCGCAGACCGAGAACCTGCCGTACGCCGACCAGACAATCGACCTCGATCCGAACGTGCGCGATGCGTGGGGATTGCCGGCGCCGCGCCTGACCTACGACTGGAGGCGGCCTAACGAGCTCAAGCGCGTCGAGTTCATGGTGCGGCAATTGGAAGAGCTGGGCCGCACGATGGGCGCCACGCACGTGTGGCGTTCGCCCCCGGGCCAGGGCGCACCGGGCGCGCACCACGAGGGCGGCACGCGCATGGGGAGTGATCCGAAGACTTCGGTGGTGAACCGCTACGGCCAGAGCTGGGACATCCCCAACCTCTTCATCATCGGCAGCTCGACTTACCCATCGATGAGCGGCTTCAATCCGACGCTCACGATCCAGGCGCTCGCCTACATGAGCGCCGATGCGATCGTGAATCGCTACAAGAAGAATCCCGGACCGCTCGCGTAGCGACTGGGACCTGTGTGGATGGGTCATCGAAAAGTTTCCCTCGGATGCGGTATTCGTTATAATCGCACACGTGTTTCATGGCCATCACGAATGGGCCAAAGACTCGGAACCGTCGCATCAAGCGACGAGTGGCGTGGGGCAGAGGAGTCCTTCGCCATTCAAACAATGGAGGCTTGGTATGAAAAGAAGCATTGTTCTAGGCGTGCTGATCGTCGTCGGTGCGCTGTCGCTGGTCGTTACCGCGCAGCAGGGCGGCGGCGGACAGCAGGCACCCAAGGTCGTCGAGGTCGAGAAACTCAAGGACAACCTGTTCGTACTTAAAGGGGGCGGCGGGAATACCGCTGTGTTCATCACGGCCACCGGCGTCGTCGTCGTCGATGCGAAGAATCCCGGCTGGGGTCAGCCGATCCTTGACAAGATCAAGGGACTGACCAACAAACCGGTGACAACGCTGATCAACACCCATACGCACGGCGACCATGTCAGCGGCAACGTCGAGTTCCCGGCCACGGTGGACATCATCGTGCAAGAGAACACGAAAACCAACATGGAGAAAATGATCCCAAACAGCACTGCGCAGGATCAGACCGTACCGGCCAAGACGATATTCCAGGCGAACAACGGCCGGGGGCTGCCCAAGCGCACATTCAAGGACAAAATGACCCTCTTCAAGGGCGCCGACGAGGTCGATTTGTACTACTTCGGGCGCGGTCACACGAACGGCGACGCGTGGGTCCTCTTCCCATCGTTGCGAATCGTGCATGCAGCCGACATCTTCTCCGGCAAGAACGTCCCGCTCCTTGATGCGAATAACGGCGGCAGCGCCGTGGCGATTGCAGATAGTCTGCAGAAGGGGTATGACACCCTCAAAAACGTCGACACCATCATCACCGGCCACAGCACTCAGATGACCATGGCCGATCTCAAGGAGTACATCGCCTTCAATCGCGAATTCTTGAACGACGTGAGGGCAGCGAAAAAGGCCGGCAAGAGTGCGGATGAGGTCGCAGCGACCTGGAAGATCCCCGCAAAATATACCGGCTACGCCCCGGCAGATGCGAATCGGTTGAAGAACAACGTACGATTGGCTTATGCCGAATTGGGTGGAGGCAAGACCAACTAAAACTCCTGCCGGGGAGCCGCAAACATCCGTGAGGCGGCCCCCGGTACAGGTTTAGTCCGCATGTCTCACAACAAAACGCGGACTAAAGCCCGCGACTACATTCAGAGATCCTGAGGTCGAGGAATTCAGGATGAACCTAGACGAAGCGAAAACTCCCCTCCTTCGCCAAGTTTTCCATTCGGATGAGAATTGGGAATTGGGAATTGAGCATTGGTCAGATCAGACCGGATCGGATCAATGCTCAATTCCCAATTCTCATCCGAATGAAACCTGGGCATGGTAGTTAAGTGAACAGTATTGGGGTTACGCCTGAAGATGTAGAAGTCTCCTTGCGTTTCCTCTCAAGATGCGGTCGAGATCCGCGGCCGGAAGTTTCAACTGTTCCACGAACGAGTTCGGATATTCGATGTCCTTGGCGGCGAAAAGGTCCGTACCGATCACGATGCGGTCCGAACCGACCTCGCTAATCAGAAAGCGCAACGCCTCCGGATAGTAATTCAGGTAGTCGTAATGGAATCGACGGACGTACTCCTTGAATGGACGTGCGAGCTTCACCTGGACCGTGCCCATCTTGTAGAGGCCATGCTCGATTCGCCCGAAAATGAACGGGAACGCGCCGCCGCCATGTGGCAATACGATGTCCAGTCTCGGAAACTTGTCCAGCGTGCCGGTCGTGATGAACTTTGCTGCCGTCGTGGCATGTTCGAAGGTAAAGCCAAGCCAGTTCGTGAGGCTGGGCGGCCCGACAAGCCGTTTGCTATAAAAGTTCGCCTCGCCATCGAGGGGGTGGAACAGGAGCGGATAACCCAGTTCCTGACATCGCGCGAAGATCGGCTCAAAGGCGGGTTCGAATAAGTAATCCCGCTGCTCGATGGAGTTCGGCAGGTGGACCGCCCGCATGCCCGGCTTACCCGCGACGCGGTTCAGTTCCTTCAATGCCATCACAGGGTCTCGAACAGGGATCGCGATGCCGGCGACAAAACGGTCCGGAAAAGCCGTGTGAGCTTCAATAGCGGCGTCATTCACGATTTGCGCCAGGCGGGCACCCTGCTCCGGCGTGGCCCACTGCCAGGGCGCACCGCCGGATAGAGTCAAGACGTGCATCTGGACTCCGTGCTCGTCCATCCATTTGCGTCGCTTATCCAGATCGAAATCCAACGGATTGGGATTGGCCGGAGCAGGCCGTCCCATTTCCACCTGAGCTCTGGTGTAGGCCTGCGGAGCCCAGTGGGTATGCATATCGATCGAGATAGGTCGAACGGATCCAGGGTTCGCTGGACGCGCCTCCCATGCGGGCAGGCCCTGTCCGAAAACCGCGTCTGACCTCATGATGCGTATCACCGCTCCGGCGCCCGTACCAAGCTTGAGAAAGTCGCGGCGTCCGAGTGTTGACTCTTGCCGCGGCACTTGTCGATTCTCTTTCTTCATATCGCACTCCTCCAAAGCGCACCTCCGACCGAAAAGAAAGGCGCCGCTTTACTAGCAACTTTTTCTCAATTGTACTCCGGCGCGCAGTCGCGATCCGGTTAGAACGCCTGGCCGATACTGAAAAAGAGTTTGCTACCTGACTCACCCGGCCTCAGGCCTAATTTGAATCCGTAATCCACGCGCAGGACAAGATAGGGCGTGCGGATTCGTAAGCCGACACCGGACGACGCTCGCAGGTCAAAAGGTTTGAAGTCCGACAGGTGAGGGTAGACATTGCCGGCATCGACAAATGCGACTCCATCAAAAAATTTGTAGAGCGGAAAGCGAAGTTCGCTATTGAGGACCACCATCGCATCGCCGCCGAGGGGGTCACCGGTTAACGAATCCAGCGGACCCAGGTGGTCTTGCTCGAAACCGCGAACCGTCGTGCCGCCTCCAGCCCGGAATCGTTCACTTCGAATCACATCTTGGCCGCCAAGTCCTTTGGCCAGCCCCAAGCGCGCTCCCAATGCCACGACGAACCGGTTGCGAGTCGTGTGGACCCATGGCACGGTTGTTGGCTTACCGAACGGCAGGTATGCAAAGTACTGACCGAAATACTTGATGTACTGCAGTTCAGAACCCAGTTTCTCGAGTCCCCATTCAAATGCGTGAGATGTGAATCGGCCATGTGAGGCATCGAGAGGGTCATCGCGAACATCACGTGTGAAGCTGCTGGTCAACGGGGCGACTCTTGACCGAATGTCGAACGGAACGATAGGGTCGGGAACCTTGTCGAAAGTATGCACCTTTTCGAGTCGATAGCCGAACATGAGAACGTTGCTGTTGTGAAATCGGTACTCGACGGTCGGTGAAAAACCCGTTCGGTCTGTTATGAAGTCCGTCTGGATCTCGCGGCGCTGGAAGGCCGTAAAAATGGGTTTTAAAGGAAACCGGTGAAGCGTGGGCTGGCTGAAGTATGTTCGAACTTCATGAAGATCGGAGTCGTAGCGCGTCTGCACGCCCACGACGCGCGCGCTTCCGAGCATATTGCGGTTAGAGAAATCGACAACGCCTCCTGGCCCGCGTTCGGTATCGTAGAAGCCGCCGTAACGCACCTGCCATGGCTGCAGTTCGCGAACTCGCGCGATGAGACGCACGGCTGTCTGATTCGGTTTGAGGCCGGTCCGGTCATCAAGCGGCATCACAGCGATTTCCACAAATGAATAAGCGCCGGTGTTGTAAAGGTTGCTGCGTGCCTGACTCAACTTGTCATAACTGACGATAGCGCCGGGTTCCAAAGCAATTTGAGAACGGATGAGACCCTTGCTGGTCTTCTGATTGCCCTCAGCCTCGACCTCTTTAAGTATCCGCTGGTCGTTCTCTTCAATGTTGAAGGTAACGTCGACGATCTGCTTGGGGACGTCCTTGACTTGACTGTACTGGATTGCCACATCGTTGTAGCCGATCTTCCGGTAGAGATCTTGAATCGTCTGCTGACCATGTTGAACCGTTTTGAACCCAAATGGCGCTTCCGATCCGATGGAAAGGCGCTTGAGAAGATCTGCATCTGTAAACTCTCTATTCCCGTTGAAACGGATCTGACCAAAGCGGTAAAGCGGACCTTCTGTCACGCGAAAAACAATCCGGACAGTTTTGGACTCCTCATTCAATTCGTTGCGCGGAGGGTCGGCTTTCACATCGATGTACCCGCGCTCTCTATACAAGTTTTCAATCAATGGAACCGCTTGTTTTCGCTTCTTTAGATCACGATCAAAGAATCCGCTGCCTTTCAGAAGCGCCTGCAGTTCGTCCGCTTCTACTGCCCGGACACCTTCGAACTCGACGCGAACGTCGTCATATCGGACGCCGGGCTGAATTTTGAATACGACTCTCTTCGAGTCCGCGTCCGGCGTCTCCACCGAGTTGTCGATGTGTGAACCGAAATATCGGTCTCGGACAAGACGGTTTTCGATGAGATCAACGACATCCGCAACCCGCTGCGCATCAATGACGCCTTCACTCCACACGTCACGGATCTGGTCTTTCAAATCGTTCGGCATGTCCCAGCCTTCGAAGACAAGCTCGACCTTCGGACCTTCTTTGATCCGAAACGTGAGATCCACCGCCTCGGCCGCAAAGCTTCGGCCGACTGAAATCCGCGACTCCAGCCGTCCTTCTTTCGCGAAAGTCCTTTCCAGCCGGTTGCGTCCACTCTGCACGGAAAGGAAGTCGTAAGTCTTTCCGGTTTTTAGCCCGGCCGCGCTTGAAAGTTGTTTCTCGGTCAAGTGGGTGCCGCCCGAAAATTGAATGGAGCCAATCTTCCTACGCACATTGGAAGTCGTGGGTTTTGCTGGCACTCCACGGAGTCCGAACAAGACATCGTGCTGAAACTGGAATCTGTAGCTGTCATCGCTCTGACGAAGACCGCGAGCCGAGAAGCGGCGCGTGATGTTGTAGTCGGCGATCCATATCTGGTCGTTACTATTGCGCAGGTTCATGGAATAGACGAAATCCAGCTGTGGAGTGATGTCTTTGCCTATCGTCAAACGTGCGGTCGGCACGGCTTCAGCGGCAATGAGACTGGGCTCGATCCGAACCTGACTTAATCCGAGCGCGCGTCCGGCTTCTTCCGTGATTGAAGTTCCCAGTTCCCCCGCGACGTAGGAAAGTGCCTGCTCCTTCGCGACCTGAGCGCCGGCATTACCGGCCTTCTCGAGAGTTCGTCCGGTCGCAAGAAGGGAAACGATGTCGGCTTCATCAAGCGCTGGATCCGATGTCAAAACGGTTTCAATTTTTCGTGTGGCGTCGCCGGAGATCCGCATCGTGATGTCGTAAGTGATGCGGTCACTTGAGACCTTCGTTGTGGCCTCGATGTCGAGAATTGGCTCTATAGCCCGTTCATTGGTGAACGTGATGACACCGCGATCGACCGAGTACTTGCGCTCGCGCAGATTGAGTTCCGCTCCTTCTTCAACGTCGATTCTCCCGGTCAAACCTGGTTGTTCGACCGTGCCTAAAATGCGAAGCTCCGCATTAATGTTGCCATGCGCGATGTTATTGTTGACGACGAGAGGCGAAAGCGTTCGGAGTCCGACATCGAGTTGAGTGCGACTGAACTCGTTTGGCTGATCGGTGACCGTTATCGTGCTCTGTTGACTCTCGAAATATCGCAGCAGTCCGCGGTCGATCGTCAAGGGATCGGTATAGGTACCCTCGATGACGTCGATATTACCCGATAGGGTCATCCGCGGAAAATCACCCTTGAGACTCAATCGGGCATTCGAAACGGTTCGTACTCCTGCCGGAAACTCGAAGTAGATTCCCTCTCCCGTGACCGTAAGCGCGGACGTTTCTGGCTGTGCGCCGAACAGGTTTAAGTTGCCTTCACCTTTGATGGAACCACCATTCAAAGAGCCTTCCAGCTGCGCCACATTGATCTGGCTACCTTTGAGATTGAGTCGCAATTGAACATTTTCAGCCGCGATCCGAGGATCCTCGATTTGCGCCTGACCGTTCTGAATTTCGACAAAACCATTGAACACCGGCTGACGCACGGTCCCGGTTGCGGCAATACTGACCATGGTGTCACCGGTGACCCTTACAGCATCGTTGAACAAGGCAAGCACCGCAGCGTCTGTGTTGCCTTCGAGTCTCAGATCGATAGGTCCGGAGTCTCGTAAGTCCGCCCTGCCGGCGAGATGCGCATCCGTTTGAGGCCCCTTCAACTCAAATTGTTGAACTGAAGCGACACCATTCCGAACTTCAATCGTCGATGTGCCGACTTGTTCCAGTGAATAGGCCCCCGCATTGAACCTGAGGTCGGGGAACATTACCTGAGCTTGAAGCACATTGATGTCGGGCCTGGGTGCTTCAGCCTCAACCTTCAGCGAAATGGTTCCATCCGCGCCTTGCGGAGGTCGTGGAAGTGCAGAGAGCTTGAATTGCGCAATTTCCGCAGAAAGCCGGGCGGGTGCTGCCGGCCGCGGTATTTCAATCGGCAGGTCCGGTAACAGCGCGAACGGCGCTTCGCCTTTGGCGCTGATTTTCGCCGAGGCCCACTCTCCGGTGAACTGTTCGAGAAGCAATCGCCCATCCTTTGCGGTTGCTTTCAGATTTAATCCAAGCAAAGGTGCGGCTAACGCGGAGGTCTCAATAGAGCCCCCAGTGAGCGTGATTGTCGCCTCCGGATCCATGCGTTTCAGATTGCCACGCAAGCTTCCATCGAGAACGAGTTGACCCTGGGCCTTGACGGGTGTTTCGGAATGAATCAGATCTGTGAGAGCGGCCAGATTTGTACGTCCCTCGACTTTCAGTTCCCCAGTGGAACCGGCATCCAGAGGGAGATTGCCCGATAACCGCAGAGTGGAATCATCCAGCCGGATCGCCGCTTGAGAAATCGTCAGTTCGCGGTTCGCGTACTCGAGGCCGAACGGTCCGTCGCTAGTAATGGAACGGTTCCGCCAGCCGAGTTTGAGACTCGGTACTTCGGCGCGCACTCGAGCACTGTTGATATCACTGAGGTCCGCGGACGCATTCACGGTTGCGCTCAAGCGCCCCGAAATCTCCTTCAACTTCTCTACGGGAAAGCTTGAAATATCGGTATCGGTACCGCGGATCTCAACCTTGGCAGGATATGGACGCGCGGTGCCGACAGATGCATTCGCCGTAAGTCCATATGAAGAAGCGCTTGCCATGATCCGCGCAAGGTGATCCGCGACACTGGCACTGAGATCGATCGTTCCGACACTCTCTTCATCGACCTGGAGATTCCGCACGCTCAATTCGAGAACGCCTGTGGGATTTTCGAACGTACCGCTACTCTCGGTGTTCAAAATCAAATTTGCACTAACGGTGGTTCCTTGCGGCAGAACGACTCGATTCAGTTTGAATTCTCTACTGTCCGCTTTGATGGCGTATGTCCCGGACGTGGTTTCGTAACGCCCGGAGGCTTGAAGCTGTCCGCCTTCCGCTTTGTTAAGCGAGAGGCTACTCAGTTGCACGACTTGATTCTCGAGACGGGCCTCAGCGGACAAAGTCCCGAACGACTCGCTGTAAGCTTGAAGATCGGACGCGGACACGCGGAGATTCGCGGCAGGGTTTTGAATTGTTCCAGAAACCGTTGCAGCAATATTAATATTGCCATCTGCGGGAACTTCGGCCTTACCAAGCGCCGCAAGGATGCGGTGTATTGGAGCATTCTGCACTTCGGCACGTGCGTCGAGCGTCGGACTCCGAGCCGTTAAGCCAATCCGGCCGCTTCCCGTTAGAGACTCTTCTTCCCACGTGAGCGCAACTCTCTGCACATCGATTTGATCTGGTGTGTATTCTGCAGCAGCTTCTAAATTGATGTTCTTTAACTCGTTTAGCTGTAAACCATTCGCTTTGAAACTCGCGCCTATCCGCGGCTGTTCCAGCGTTCCGCCCAAGTTCGCATCGATCCCTGCTGGGCCGGAGAGCTCCAAACCTGCTGGAAGGCTGTTTCCGGACCAGGCAGCGAGCTGCCTTAGCGCTTGTCCCGTATTGGAGGTTTCGACTCGAAACGCTCCGCTGATCTGTTTTGAGGATTGCAGAGTGAGTTGACCGCGAAGATGAAGAGCTCCTGCGTCGAGTGAGTCGATCGAAGCGACAGTATTGCCACCGTCAGCGTTGACGTTAATGACGCCGGCTAACGGCACGCGACGGACATTCGTGGCCGCCGGCGGAACTGATAACTGGAGACGGCCATTGCCGCCCAGTCGAGTGAAATCCAGTCCGGGCCAGCGCAGTTGAGCGTTGCCCGTGGCGCGGCTCGCAACTGTGACGGGAAGTTTCAACATCTTTGAAATGTTTGCGAGTTCCGCGACGTCGAGCCGGACGTCGACGCTGCTTTCACCCGCATT
>QHXC01000478.1 GCA_003222815.1 Acidobacteriota bacterium
GGTGAAAATCAGTGTCCGAGATTCCGGACCAGGCATTCCCCGCAAAGAGTTGGCTCGCGTGTTTGAGAGGTACTATCGTTTGGCAGTTACTGCCAGCCGTGTTCCCGGGACTGGAATGGGGCTTACGATTGCACGGGATATTGTTCGGGCTCACGGCGGCGACATTGGAGTGGACAGCGAGCCTGGGCTAGGCTCCGAATTCTTTTTCACACTGCCCACCGCGGGGAAGAAAAAGGAAGAAGAATCATGAGCGCCGGCAAAATCCTCATAGTCGATGATGAACCGCAGATCCGTCGGGTGCTGAAGGTCATTCTCACCGGCGAGAGATACGAAATCGTCGAAGCTCGCTCCGGAGAAGCGGCTCTATCGCAGTTCCGGGAATTCCTGCCGGATTTAGTACTCCTCGATCTGAATATGCCGGGGATGGGAGGTCTGGAGACGTGTCGTGTGATTCGAGAGACATCGGATGTGCCTATCGTCATTCTGACAGTGCGGCCGCAGGAAGATGAAAAGGTGGAATTACTGGATGCGGGCGCAGACGATTACGTCACCAAACCGTTTGGCAAGCGAGAACTACTGGCCCGCATCCGTGCTGCTCTCCGCCGCTCACCAGCCTCTCCTGCCACAGGCCCACACGCATTCACATCGGACGACCTGGAAATTGATTTTGAAGCGCGCAAGATTCGAGCGGGCAAGAAAAACGTTCGTCTGACACCGAAGGAATTCGACCTTCTGCGTTACCTGGTTTCGCAGGCGGGAAAGCCGGTGCCTCACCGGGAATTGCTCCAAGCCGTTTGGGGTCCGGACTACGGCGATCAAACCGACTATTTGCGCGTCTTCATTACCCATCTCCGCAAGAAGATTGAACCCAATCCTTCCCAACCACAATACATCCTGACGGAGCCCTGGGTGGGTTACCGCTTTGCGGCCCCGACCAAATAGGAGCTGCCGCGCGCACGACGGCCACTTAGCAGGTTGCGGAAAAAATCGAAGAATTCCTCTTTTGAACCCATGAATCCGACCGGGGATCTGACCAATGCTCAATTCCCAATGCTCAATTCTCATCCGAACTGGATGTCGGATTGCCAAACGTTCCACCGATGCAAGACTCGCACACATGCGGCCGCTTCTCCTTTCGGATGAGAATTGAGAATTGGGAATTGAACATTAGTCAGATCCTCCCGAGCCCGCATTCTGCCAAGTTATTTTTGCGCGAGCCCTTAGCGAAACCTTAAGCCCTTCTTAGCAACTTCTTAGCGTCCGAAGCGCTAGCTTGTTATTCGGAGCCTAACCATGAGGAATAAGCAAGCCGGCGCTCCCAATTCCGAAGTGCCAAGCGGCAGTCCACATTCGCCGAACAAAATCACGGCGGATCTCCAAGTGGCGATTCCTCATCGCAATCCCGAACTCACGAGGGCAGCACTACGGTATGTAAGTTCATTAGCGAATGGCCTGGACCTTCGCTTACGACTGATTGATGTCCATGTGGTGCCGTACGGCGTTCCCTTGGACGAACCCACCGTGAATCCGAAACACCTGGAGCGCTGCCTCAAGAGTTTGGCCCAGGAGTGTCCGGCCCAAGTCTCGGCCGAAATTGTATACGCCAGAGACTGGGAACTAGGACTTCGCCGCGCTCTCGGCCCCGGATCCGTTGTTCTGATTCCGATCAAGAGATCCTGGTGGCGCACCAGCGAGAAGAGGCTTGCTGCCAAATTACGAAGACTCGGTCATCAGGTCATTTGGGTAGACTGCTAAATGTCCATGCTCGCAATGGAATTTTAAGCTTCCGTCAAGGACTTCTTAGCGTAATGAGATTTAGTCTTCATTCAATCGGAGACTCACACATGACAAGCTATCGTGGAGTGCAAGTGAGGTAACCATGCTGGATCTTTTCTACATCGCCGCTGGGATAGCGTTCTTCGTTCTTTTGTGGGGTTTCACAAAAGCGTGCGACCGCTTGTAACCAACAGGAGGCCATTGTGGTCGAGTACGTGATCTCCGGAATCACCGCGATATTTCTCTTCATTTATCTGATGTATGCACTGCTCCGCCCGGAGCGCTTCTGAGGTATGGATATGACCGCACTAGGCATCGCACAAATCGTGATCTTTTTCCTCATCGTGCTTGCGATCACGAAACCTGTGGGCGTCTTCATGACGCGGGTCTTCGAAGGCCAGCGTACATTCTTGCATGCGATTCTTCGTCCCTTGGAAAGGCTGATCTATCGTCTTGGCGGAATTCGCGAAGATGAAGAGCAATCCTGGACACGGTACGCCGCGAGCGTGATTTCAATAAGCGTATTCAGCCTCCTGGCAACCTATGCACTGCAGCGATTGCAGGGCTGGCTCCCGTTCAACCCGCAGCACTTCTCAACGCCTCAGGCGCCCCAGAACGCCACGCCGATGACTCCCGATCTGGCATTCCAAACGGCCGTCAGCTTCATGACCAACACAAACTGGCAGTCATACGTCCCGGAAACCACGATGAGCTACTTCGTGCAGATGGCCGCACTCGCGGTCCAGAACTTCATTTCTGCAGCGGTGGGTATCGCGGTTGCGGTAGCGTTGATTCGCGGGTTTGCCCGGCACAGTGCGAAAGCCATAGGGAATCTGTGGGTCGACGTGACCCGCTGCACGGTCTATATCTTCCTGCCCATTTCGGTGCTTGCGGCGTTGTTTTTCGTGTGGCAAGGCTCCATTCAGAATTTCAAACCTTACGAGACGGTGCAGACCCTGGAAGGTTCGACTCAGGTCATCGCTCAAGGGCCTTTGGCGTCGCAGTTGGCTATCAAGATGTTGGGCACGAACGGCGGCGGGTTCACCAACGCAAACTCGTCCCATCCGTACGAGAATCCGACGCCCCTTTCGAACTTGATCCAGATGGTGCTGATCTTCTGCCTTGGAGCCGGACTGACGTACATGTTCGGGAAGATGGTGGGTGACACGCGGCAGGGTTGGGCGCTCTTTGCGGCGATGGGTGTCATGTTCCTCGCCGGCGCTTTTATCTGCTATTGGGCCGAACAAGCTGGGAATCCAACGATAGCCAGTCTCGGTGTTGAGCGAAGCTATACCGGAACTCAACCGGGCGGCAACATGGAAGGCAAGGAAGTGCGCTTCGGCAACCCGATGACCGCACTCTTTGCCACCGTTACGACCGATGCGAGCTGCGGCGCCGTTATCGGAATGCACGACAGCTTCACACCGATTGGCGGATTGATTCCGCTGTTCAACATACAGACCGACGAGGTGATCTTCGGAGGAGTTGGCGCCGGCCTCTACAGCATGTTGATCTACGCGGTTATCGCGGTCTTCATTGGAGGTCTTATGGTCGGGCGCACTCCGGAATATGTGGGCAAGAAGATCGAGCAAAAGGAAGTCAAGATGGCCATCATCGCAGTACTGGCGACGGCCTTCTGCATTCTGGTGTTCACCGGCATCAGTTCGGTGATCCCGTTCGCGAAGGACAGCTACTGGAACGGACCGGGACCTGCCACGGCGAATACAAACAACGCTGGACCTCACGGCTTCGCTGAGATTCTTTATGCATACACCAGTGGCGCCGGTAACAACGGGAGCGCGTTTGCGGGAATCAATGCAAACACACCCTGGTACGCGTTGACGATGGGAATCGACATGCTGATCGCCAGATTTTTTTTCATCATACCGGCGCTTGCGATCGCGGGCAGTCTGGCCGCGAAAAAACTTGTTCCCGTCACGAGCGGAACATTGCCGACGAACAATTCGCTCTTTGTGATTTTGCTGATCGGAACCGTCGTCATCGTCGGGGCCCTAACGTACTTTCCAGCACTGTCTCTTGGTCCGATCGTCGAACACTTTCAAATGCTAAATGGAAAGGTCTTTTGATATGGCTTCCGTAACTGCTCCTCCAGATGGGCGTAAACCGGAGACGAAACAAGTCACGAAACAGGAAACGCAGCTCATCTCAAAAGCTGTCCGGGCCCGGCCGCTCTTCGATCCGGAGATCTTGAGGCGCGCGACCAAAGAGTCATTCGTAAAGCTCAACCCTAGATTGGTCGCCAAAAATCCTGTGATGTTCGTTGTCGAAGTGGGAGCGGCGGTGACCACAGTCTTCGTCATTAAAGATATGATCACAGGTGTCGGGGGCCTTCTTTTCGGTGTTCAAATCGCGCTGTGGTTGTGGTTCACCGTACTCTTTGCCAACTTTGCCGAAGCGATGGCTGAAGCGCGGGGCAAAGCCCAGGCCGACAACCTGCGCAAGACGAAGACGGATACGTTGGCGAAGAAGATTGTATCGGGAGGCAAGACCGATCTGGTGCCGGCTTCCAAGCTCCGTAAAGGCGATATCGTCTATTGCGAACCGGGAGATCTGATTCCAGGCGACGGCGAGGTCATCGAGGGAATTGCAAGTGTGGACGAATCGGTCATCACCGGAGAGAGCGCGCCGGTCATCCGCGAATCCGGTGGAGATCGCAGTGCGGTGACGGGAGGAACAAAGGTTCTTTCCGATTGGATCAAGATCCAAATCACTTCCAATCCTGGCGAAACGTTTCTCGACCGCATGATCGCATTGGTTGAGGGCGCCGTCCGCCAGAAGACGCCGAACGAAATCGCTCTGAATGTTCTGATTGCGGGACTGACTTTGATCTTTCTCCTGGCCGTGGCAACACTGCCGCCGTATGCGCGATACGCGATCCAGGCCGTGGGAAGCGGAACCGCGCCCACGATCGCGGTTCTCGTGTCACTTCTGGTCTGTCTGATTCCGACCACAATCGGCGGTCTTCTGTCGGCCATCGGTATTGCCGGCATGGACCGCGTGATGCAGCACAACGTGCTTGCGATGAGCGGCAAAGCCGTCGAAGCGGCAGGCGACGTGAACACCCTGCTCCTCGATAAGACCGGAACGATCACACTGGGTAATCGACAGGCGGTGGAATTCATCACCGTGGATGGCGCCACTGACGGTGAGTTGGCGGATGCGGCTCAACTGTCCAGCCTCGCCGACGAAACTCCCGAGGGCCGCTCGATTGTCGTACTTGCCAAACAAAAATACGGCCTGCGCGGCCGCGAAGTTCGCGAGCATGAAGCGCACTTCATTCCGTTTTCCGCGTACACGCGCATGAGCGGCGTCGATATGGACGGCCGGCATTTGCGAAAAGGGGCGACGGAAGCCATCGCCGACTTTGTGAAGCAACAGGGTGGAACGGCGCCTGAGAAACTCATAGAGCTGTCCAAACAGATCTCGCGGAATGGTGGAACGCCGCTGGCTGTTGCGGACGGGGCAAGAATCCTCGGGTTGGTTCACCTCAAAGACATCGTCAAGGGTGGAATGAAGGAACGCCTGGCTTCTCTCCGAGCAATGGGAATTCGCTCCGTCATGATTACGGGAGATAACCCGCTTACCGCCGCGGCCATCGCGGACGAAGCCGGTGTCGATGATTTCCTTGCACAGGCAACTCCGAAGGACAAATTGGAATACATCCGCAAGGAACAGGCTGGCGGCCGCCTGGTCGCGATGACCGGCGACGGCACAAACGACGCGCCGGCACTGGCCCAGGCCGATGTCGGCGTTGCGATGAACACCGGGACGATGGCTGCGAAAGAAGCCGGGAATATGGTCGATCTCGACAGCAATCCGACCAAGCTGATTGAGGTCGTGGCTATCGGCAAACAGTTGCTCATCACGCGAGGCGCGCTGACCACGTTCTCGATCGCGAATGACGTGGCGAAATATTTCGCCATCATTCCTGCGATGTTTGCTGCGATGTATCCCGAACTTGGAAAGCTGAACATCATGGGATTGCATTCGCCCCAAAGTGCGGTACTGGCGGCCGTCATATTCAACGCGTTGATTATCATCGCCCTGGTTCCACTGGCCTTGCGCGGGGTGAAGTACAAGCCGGTTGGCGCTGCTGCCCTGTTGAGCCGCAATCTGCTGATCTATGGCCTGGGCGGAATAATCGTCCCGTTCCCCAGCATTTGGCTCATTGACAAACTCATCGTCGCGCTCGGTTTGGCATAGCGCCGGAGAACGTAAGAAGGGAATCAGACATGATCAAAGAACTTGGTACCGGACTTCGCCTCACAATCATCATGACAGTGCTCACGGGACTGATCTACCCCGGAGCGATGACGGCGTTGTGCCAGCTCATTTTCCCAAGCCAGGCGAACGGGAGCATGATCACTGCCAATGGCAAGGTCGTCGGTTCGGCAATCATTGCTCAGAGTTTCACTCGGCCGGAATATTTCCATCCACGTCCATCAGCGGCGGGCAACGGTTACGATGCGGGGGCTTCCTCTGGTTCTAATCTCGGTCCCACCAGCCAGAAGCTTATCGATCGCGTGAAGGGCTCAGTTGCGGATTTTCACAAAGAGAACCCGGGCTTTACCGGAAACCTGCCGGCTGATAGCGTCACGACATCTTCCAGCGGGCTGGATCCACACATTAGCCCGGCCTCTGCCGAAGCGCAGCTCGCACGCGTGGCCCAGGCTCGCGGAGTCGGTCCGGAACAGATTCGCTCCCTGATGGCAGCGCATTCGCAGGATCCCGATTTAGGCTTCTTGGGCGAGCCTCGTGTGAACGTACTCACCCTGAACATCGCCCTGGATGAGCGATTTCCGAAGAAGTGAACGCGTGAGCTACCTCCTGTTTTTTCTCTTCTGGTTCATGTTCAGCCTGCGACAACCGGAGTAATGCGCACTCTACGGCCTGCAGCTATTGTTTTCGTGTTCGTCACCCCACTGGCGCAGATCAATACTAAGTAAAATGCTGACATTGGGAGCTGAACGTGGACACAGGGTTACGTCGCGATCCGGAGCGTTTGCTCGAGCAGGTCGAACGGGAGGAAGAACGAGAACGGCGTGGACGCCTGAAGATCTTCCTGGGATACGCGTCGGGTGTCGGCAAGTCCGTAAAGATGCTCGCTGAAGGGCTGCGTCGACGGGATCGCGGCGAGGATGTTGTCATCGGAGCGATCCAGCCTAAATCCTTACCGGAAATCGAGCGGCTTCTTGCTCGGCACGAAATTATTCCAACCCTAAAAATCGCCGGAAAAGACGTCATTGACGTTGCCGGTATCCTGCAGCGGCATCCTCAAGTAGTGTTGATCGACGGACTCGCTTACAACAATCCTCCGGGTAGCCGGCACCCTCACCGATGGCAGGAGATCGAAGAAATCCTCGATGCCGGCATTTCCGTTATCACTTCAGTGAACCTGCATTACATTCAGGAGCTGCAGGATGACGTGTCCCGCATTACGGGCAAGCGTCCGCCTGAAACTGTGCCCATAGACTTTCTAAAACGCGCAGACGATATTGAGATCATCGATGCGCCGGCACAGGCGAGCCTCTCTCAGCTCCGCGAAATGGCGCTGTTGCTGGCTGCCGAGGTTGTCGAATCCGAGCTCCGTGCATATCTGCGCGCACACCAGATTGATGAGATCTGGGGCACGCAGGAACGTATTCTGGTAGGCATCACACCACGATCTCATGCCCGGCCAATCTTGGAAAGTGGCAGGCGCGATGCCGATCGCTTTCATGGCGAACTGTTCGTGGCGTACGTCCGACAGGCCGAGTTATCTCCACAGGATCAGGCCTCTCTTGAAGAAAATCTGACGATCGCGCGCGACTTGGGTGCACGCATTCAGGTTCTGGAGGGACATGATGCCGTACGGGCGCTCGTGGACTATGCACGACAAAACGGGATCACGCAGATCTTCATTGGACACAGCATGCGGCGGGGATGGTGGCACTGGCTGCGCGGAAATCCTGTAGAGCGCCTTACCGACCTCGCGGAAGGAATTGACGTTCGCGTCTTTCCTCAGAGAGCCAACACATGAGCCAACCGCAACCCGCGCGGCGTGGACGCCTCAAAGTATTCCTCAGCTACGCGGCCGGCGCTGGGAAAACCTATCGGATGCTCGACGAAGCCCATGAGCTGAAAAAGAAGGGCGTCGATATCGTTGTAGGCTACTTCGAGCCTCACGGCCGGAAGGATACCATCGAAAAAATCGAGGGGTTGGAAGTCATTCCGCGCCGAAAAATGGAATACCGCGGCGCATCGTTTGAAGAGATGGATACGGAGGCGATTCTCAAGCGCGCTCCGAAGGTGTGCGCAGTCGACGAGTTTCCTCACACCAATGTACCCGGTTCGGAACGAGCAAAGCGGTGGGAGGACGTCGTGGTGCTTCTGGATGCCGGGATCGATGTCTTGACCACAATGAACCTGCAGCATCTCGAAAGCTTGAATGATCAAATCCTGCAAATATCGGGTATTCGCGTTCGCGAGACTGTTCCCGATTGGGTACTCAAGCAAGCGGAGGAAGTCGTGATGGTGGATGTTACTCCGGAAGCTCTGATCAATCGATTGCGTCGAGGCGTCGTTTATGAAACCGAGAAGGCGAACCGGGCGTTGGAAAATTTCTTCAAGGAACAAACGCTTGTTGCGTTGCGGGAATTGGCGTTGCGGCAAGCTGCCCACGAGGTGGAAGTTCGCCAGGAGGAACAACGGCCAACCGAGCGCATCCTCGTTCATATGACCGGCGATCCATCGACAGCGATGCTGATTCGCCGCGGCAGACGGATGGCGGACTATCTCAGGGCGGAATGCTTCGCGGTCTACATCTCTACAACGGGCGATCTGTCCAACCTGCCGCCGGCCGAACGCGAATCAGTGGAGCGGCACCTGAATTTTGCGCGGAATCTACATCTC
>QHXC01000479.1 GCA_003222815.1 Acidobacteriota bacterium
GCAGTCGGTGGAACTTCGAATCTGGTGCATGTCACGATGACTGTGAATGAACCGATCCGGCAATCGGAGGGCGTGACTTTCCAGCTGGATGGTCACGACGTGATGTTTCCTTCGGATCCGAACCCCTTCATTGTTCTAGCCGCCGGACAAACGTCTGTGACGATCGATGCTTACGCTGTTGGTCCCGTTGGACAATCGGACCAAGGCTATGTTGTCGCTGTGCGGCAGACATTTTCGAAAAGCTTTTTCATGTACAGTAACTTCTTCAGCGACCTTCCCACCACAATCGTCATCCAGCCCGACAAGACGACCGTTGGGTCCGGCGGCTCTGTAACGCTCATCATATCCTTCAGTGACGCGATGCGCTCCCCCCAGACTTTGAGGGCGCAGGACGTGTTTGGGGGGCAGCCCGCGGATGTGGTAGTCCCGCCTGGCGGAACAGGCACATACACCTACCAAGCGCCGAGTACGATCCTCTTTCCCGGAAGTGTGAGGCTAACAGTCTCAACTCTGGCGCCGCCGTTCTCAAGGGGCTATATAACGGCCAGTGTTCTCATCACACTAATGCCACAACACACGTCGTACACTGCCGATTTCTCGGTACAACCGCAGCCAGTCGCCGGCGGAACGGCTTTGAGTGTCGGTGTGACGCTCTCCTCTGCCGCTGAGAGCGGAATGGCCGTGAATGTTGGTAGCCCTTGCTCCAATGGCGACTTCCTTTACGCCCGACCGAATACAAATCCAGCGTTGTTTCCTGCCGGTTTACGAACACAGACGTACAGTCTTATCGCCCATGTATATTCGCAGTCGTCGACCATTACCTGTTCCCCCTACTACTCGTGGCCGGAGTCGCCGCAACAACAGCTGACGCTGGGCAGCTACCAGGTGCAGATCAACCCGCCGCAGTTACTGCTGAGTGCTCCGGCAAGCACTTCGGGTGGGACCGTACACGTCCAGATATCATTGACCCCGGCGAACCAGTACGACGTTCCATTCGAGCTCGTATCTTCAGTGCCGACTGTAATCCCAAACACTTCACGAACCCTCACTATCGGTGGGAACGCAGCGTTCGACCTGCCCGTTACTCCGCAGTCAGGCGTTGAGAGCGTTACGCTTACTGCACGCATCGCGACTCCAACCGGCTACCTGCAGATCACGAGCACTGTTCTAATGGACGATCGAGAGCTTCTAATTGGTACGGGGTCTGGTCCATCGGATCCCACAACAGCTTCGAAAGCCGTGTCAGGGACGATGACCGCCCACATCCCGTTGGGCCGTGTATTCTTTGTCGAACTGGTTCGCAAGAACGCAAACGGCGTCCGAACGCCGATCGACAGCACGTTCACCATAAATTCGGCTATAATCGCGCCAGCGCTTACGGAAGACACGCTCTTTCGAAATATCGTTGCGGTCGTTTTTGGCCCTGCTGCACCGACCACGGTGAAGTACTTCCAGACCATGCACCTTGGCACCATGGAAATTCTCATTTATCCGGCGGATAGCAGTGATCCGGTCCGAGTCGCCCTTTCTGTCATCGTGCCGCAAACTTTGGGGACGACCTTCAACACGTATGATCCACAAATCATCGATCTCGCTCACCGCTTCGGCATTCCACCCCAGTTTTTGAAGGCACAAGTTCAGCAAGAGTCAGATTTTGATCCGAGCACGTTTCGATATGAGTTGCTCTCGAAAGACTGGCAAGAGGTTTCGGGGGGAGAGCAATTACGTACGAAAGAACCCTACTCGCTGTTCCGCCTGGCGACAAGCAATGGCTTGGCGGACGGCCAGCAGCTGCGGTCTGCGGACAAGTCCCCGCGCAACGTGTTCAAGATCCTCCGCGGTGGCACTATTCCTCGCAATATCGTAGACACGGATCAGCTTGTATCGGCAAAAGAAATCTACACGTACAACGAGAGTTGGGTGCACTGGAGGAAGTTCCTCAGACAAACGCGTTTGGATGAGTTAGACAAGAATCCCAACGCCCTAGACTTTACGGCGCAGACTACACTCGCCTCCAGTTACGGTTTGATGCAAGTCTTATATCGGCTTGCGGTTGAGGACTTGAAGTGGACGGGAGCGAACGGTGCTAAAAATCCGAGCAATCTGTCTGATACTCCAGCAAATCTGGGGACAGGAGGGGGAAGTTTGCGGTTGGGCGCGACCTATTTGCGAATCTGTTTTACTCGTGCCAACAAGCGAGTACCTTTGTGGAGTCTGGAAAATCCTAATTCAGCCGATAGCGTACAAAATTTGTTCTTCAAAGCATTTAATTGGTACAACCACAATGGCACTAAAGGAACATATGGTACGGAGACCGTGGCACGCATTTCATCGTTCTTGCCGCGAACAACGACTCCGATTTTCTAAAAGGAGTACCTATGCCGACGGATTGTAGAACACTATTCCGCACCGCGTTCCTACTTATTGCAATCGTAGGAGTTGTGAAGTCGGCGTATAGCCAATCCAACGATGCGGCAATTGTCGATCAGTTCTTTCCTGAATCACTGATCTCTGAATCAGACACGGATTTTAATAACGGCGGTTTGCCGCCGGTACGACATACGAGCTTCGTTGCCGCCGATCTCAATGGAACGGGGCAAGCGGACTTTCTCGTAGCAGCATATACCAATGGCTCCTCCGCCGTTGTCCGCGTCCTCAGGAGACAAGGGACCTCAGCCACGCTTGTCGCGGAGCCTGCACTGCCTCTCATGGGCGGAATCATTCCCGAGGTGTCGCTGGTTGATCTGGATGGTGATAGCCGTCCAGAGATCGTCGTGCATTACAGCGCGGCAACCGGAGGCTATTCGGCGTGGATTTTTAAGTGGACTGGGACGGCTTTGACCGTCTTCGGCCCAACAGAAATGGATGACGGAGATGTCACGACCGTGCTCCACGACGTGGGCTTTCGCGATGTGACGGGCGACGGCATTCCCGAGATCCTGAACCCGCCAGAACACAAAGCAAGCGACCTGACCACCACGGTCTATCAACTTGTTGGCGGCGCATACACGCAAATCTCGACTAAGATTTACGAGTCGAGAAGCTTCATTCGCAGGACAGCAACGCCGCAAACCGAAACGATCACGTTTGATCTCGTCGACCCAACGATGTCCTACGTCATGCTCATCAGGAATGGCGATGACGCTGGTGCGGATCGAGCTAGCAGCGTGCAAATCACATTAAATGGGAACGAGGTAGCCGGCACCAGCCAGTTTAACCAACAGGTACAAGTCTTCCGACTACCCATCACGGTTTCCGACTCGAACACGTTGAGCGTCAGATTCGCAGGCCAACCGCAATCACAGATCTGGCTCGCAATAGTTACGGAGTGACTCGGAGGGACACAAAGTTAGCAGCCAACGAACACAAGGGGCTAAAAGCCACCTTACTTTTTCTCAATAATCCTGGCATTCACAGTTTGCAACATCCTGATGGATCAGGAGGAGCCGTCAGGAGAGTGAATTGCGGCAATAAGCAGACAAGTCACTCCGTTCGGAGCAAACCAGCTGGGCTGGTCGCGAGGGCTCTGCGCGTGGGTACGAAAGTGGCCAGCGCTCCGACGGCGAAGACGATGATCATAGGTACAACGAAGACGGCGAAGCTGGGCGAATCGAAGACGCCGCCCTGTCCGCGGATAAAGCGGGATAAGGCAAAGGTCGCGCCGATTCCGAAGACGGTGCCGAGGCCGATCAACCGGAGACTCAGAACCGCGATCAATGTGGCAAGCTGCCGCGTACTCGCACCCACCGCGAGTCTTACTGCGAGTTCCCGCGAACGACGGGTGACGGCAAACGCGAGAACGCCGTAAATGCCGGCAGCCGTCAGCAACAGTCCCATGCCAATGAGGGGTGTCATTGGATAGACGGCGGTTAGAATCTCTTCTCCGATGATCTCGACGACCGATTGCAGCGTGAACACTCTGGAAACAATATGGTCTACCGCGACGCCGCGAATCGCATCTCGGACGGCCTGAACCAGGTTCGCGGGATCGGCGGCTGCGCCCACGTAAAATGTGATTCGCGTAATGGGTTCGCTTGGCGAAATCGGCAAATAAACGGCCGGCGCCGGCGGCGACAACGGCATGTTTCTGTAATCGGCGGCGACGCCGATCACATCGTAGCGGCGGCCCTCTGTCCACAATTGCATGCCGATGGGATTTCGGCCGGGCCATATGCGTTCTGCCAGAGCTGCGTTGATGACTGCAACCGGCGCAGCGCTTTGGCCGACTTCTCCGGCAACAAACGTCCGCCCCACGCGAATCGGAATGCCCAGCGTCGTCCAAAAGTCCGGACTCACGAAAGCGCTATCGGCCATCATCGCGTTGGTGCCGGCACCGTCCAAAGCGACCCTCTGCCGTTTTGCCGGCCTGCTCATCGCGGGGGTTGTCGTCGCTGCCGTCGCGATGACTCCGGGCAACGCAAGCAGGCGTTCGCGAATCTCCGGGATCCTGGCGCCTTGCGGAGCCTCAACGGCCGCGGCAAGCAGGTGTCTCACATCGAAACCGAGATCTGCAGAAACGGCGCGCCGATAGCTGTCGACCATTGTGCTGGTCACGACCAGCAGCGCAATCGTCACGGTGATTTCCGTTACGACCAGCGCGTTGCGCCATCGTTGACGAACACGGTCGGAAGGAATACGGCGAAGCGGATCGACTTGAAGGCGGCGCGTTTCGTAGAGGGCCGGTGCCAGGCCAGCAAGAATTCCGCTAAAGATCGTAATCAATGCAATGCGCATCAAAACGCCAGAGTCGATCGAAAAATCGAAGAGATGGACAGTTCCCGGAGCATGCCGCAATGCAGCAGCAAGCAGGATGAAGGTCGCGCAGACGCCGAGCATCCCGCCAAATACCGCTAGCAACAATGACTCCGCAACCAAGCCTCTAACGATTCGCCAACGGCCGGCCCCAAGAGCCGCCCGTATTGCGATCTCACGTTCGCGGCTGGTCCACTGCGCGATCACAAGTACCGCCACGTTGGTGCAGGCGATGATGAGCGTCAATACGACACACGCTGCTAGGACCCAAACCGCAGCTGGCGCGATGGCATGGCCCATCGGCGTACCTTCCATCTGAACGATTTGGACCCGCGCCTTGCGGTCCATAGCCGGCTGTGTGCTGATATATCGCAGAACGTCGCTCTGAAAAGATTGGGTCAACATCCCAGGAGTAACGTCCGGCCGTCTCCGCACAATGACTGCCAGCAACACGTCGCCTGGCAGTCTGTCCACATCGAGTGTCGTCCAGATATCCGTATCGGTATCAAAAACCCAAAATCGTTCGGGCATGACGCCGGCCACTATGTAGGCGGTCCCGTCGATGCGCACGACGCTGCCAAGCGTGTCCGGGCGTCCGCCGAAAGTACGTTGCCAAAACCTGTAACTGAGCACTACGGTCGATAGATCGGACATTCTACCGATGATAGGAGCGACACCCAGGACCGAAAACACGCCGGGCGTTACTGCTCGTACAATCGCCATTGTCGGCCCATCTGGCGTGCGGACGTCTCTGGCGATCGCGGGCCTTGCCGCCGCAATTCCCGAAACCATTCGTGTTTCGTCGGCCCAGAGAGAGAAGACTCCGGCGGGCACTTCGGCGCGGTAAGCGCGCTCGACTGTCGGCATGAAGACTTCAAACAATTCATTCGGATTTGGCGACAGAGGCGGAGGGTTCCGGAACATCGCAGTGCGAATAGTCAGCATGGCTGTCGTCGCGCCGATGCCCGCGGCAAGCGATACGATCGCGACAACGCACATGATCGGATACTTCTGTATGCGGCGAAGAGCGTTCCGGAAATCTCGAAGCATTTTGCGGCCTCTGTCGTAAGACAGGTTGCTTATGTCTCGATACGGTATAACGTATACCGATATAACATTGAAAGACCACAATGAGCCTGGCGGATGCCCTTTGAATTTCGACCAAATCGTTCAGCCAGGTATTACTGAGCGTACCATGTCAGTGCTTGATAAACCGCCAAACCGGAGAGAACCCAATTGGGAAAGGCTTGCAGATCAGGCCATGCGGTACTTCCGCCTGAGCCTCTAATGGAATTGTAGCCCTCGGCGGCGGTTCGGTGCGTCTTCATAACTGCCCGGCATCACAGCGCCACATAACATCGAACGCCACAGAAGAGTTAAAACTCGATGGCTTCCGAGCACTGGCTTAATGTGGAGAACGGTGAAGGTCGCCTCGTCTCCCGCAACGGAAACACCTTCGCATCCTTTCGAGACACCGCGGCAGACGTAGCCGCTTCTTTCCGAGGCGCGGACGCAGTGCTTGACGGAGAGATTGTCTGCCTGGACGTGCACGGCTGTCCTCAATTTGAAGACCTGATGTTCAGACGCGGTGAGCTTTTCTTCGTGGCCTTCGATGCGCTTTGGATCAATGGGGAAGACCTGCGAAGCCTTGTGCGTATTCCGGGGCAAGCCATCCACGGATTCCAATCGAAGTCATCCAGTGATTCCGGTCGAAAGCATCCAGCGATTCCAACGGGAAGCCATCCAGTTTTTGGCTCCTGCCGGAATCCGTGGAGGGCACGGCGGAATCTTTTAATCGGGGCGATAGCGACGCTGGACATTCGGCTGGTACCGTTCACTCTTTTCTCGAATGAGAAGGAGGAAACGGTGCCGGCAGAAAGATTGTCCATGCGGAAGATCAAAGAAGTTTTACGACTCAAGTTCGGGCTCGGGTTTGCCAACCGGCAGATTGCCCGCAGTTGCTCGATCAACCACAGTACGGTCGCCGATTACTTGTACCGGGCCAAAGCGGCAGGGTTGGGTCAATGGCCCTTGCCAGACGGCTTGGACGAAGCGGGTCTGGAAAAGCGGTTGTTTCCCGCCGTGGCGCCGCGGGCTGGCCAGCCGCGGGCGGCTCCGAGTTGGCCCGCCATCCATGAAGATCTCCACGGGCACAAGCATGTCACCCTGCAATTGGTTTGGCAGGAGTACAAGCAGTCCAATCCCGATGGTTACCAGTACAGCCGGTTCTGTTGGCTGTATCAGCAGTGGGCCGACAAGCTGGACTTGGTCCTGCGGCAGGAGCACCGTGCCGGAGAAAAGCTGTTCGTCGATTATGCGGGAGACACGGTCGCGATCGTCGACTCCAAGACCGGGACGATCCAGAAAGCACAAACGCCCGTTTCGCAAGCTGGAGGGCAACCGTGCCGAACGTTTCGCCAAGATCGATCGCCCCGCTCTCCGTCCTCTACCCGCCGAATCCTACCAGTTTGCCGAGTGGAAAAAGGCGCGCGTGAACATCGACTATCACATCGAAATCGAACGGCATTACTACAGCGTTCCTTATGCTCTCCTTCACCGCGAGCTCGACGCGCGCTGCACGGCGATGACCGTCGAGATCTTCCACCGCGGCCAGCGCATCGCCAGTCATGCCCGCAGCTCCAAGATCGGCGGCCATACGACTATCGATGCGCATCGGCCCAAGTCCCATCAACGCTACTTGGAGTGGACACCTGAACGTCTCGTCCGTTGGGCATCCAAAGCATAGGAGAATCGAAAGCGGTTTTTCTCAGGGGCGTGGGCGGAGATGCGGCAACGGAGCCGAGCAGAACTGGATTTGGGGGCATCCGGAAAGGAATTCCGAAGAGGAATTTCGGGACGCACAAAGATTTGAACGCGGCGACCCTCAAACCAGACGCGAAAACATCCAGCCTGGAAGCACACGTCGGCGAAGGCGGTCGGTCGACCGTCAAAATTCGGGGAGTGCGTCTTGTCGGTCGCGCCGGGCGGGAGCAACAGGAGGGGGCCGCGACGGCAGGCCGAGACAGTCAAGAATCTTGCCAGCGACGGACGGATCCTCGATGGCTGCCAGAATGCGCATCCGAGAGCCGCAGCGCGGGCATTCCAGGACATCCACCGCGAAAATCCGCGCCATCAGTTGAGCCCAGGTGTAATTGCGCGGGTGCGGATTTTGCTCTTCTGCAGTGTTTCGATGTCCGCAGGGGGCAGCAGTAGAAGCCGGAGGCGGGACCGGGACGATGGAGGGGCGCAGTTTCGCCGCTGAAGCCAGGATTCCGAAATACCGCACCAGATGGAAACGCGGTGCGGGCACCAGAGCTGAGAGTTTTTCGAGCAATTCACTGTCGCTCAGGATGACGTGCGTCGTGCCGTCGCGCCAGGGTGTTTTCATCCGATACGCGAGTCGGCCGGAGGCCAGACGCTCCAAACGCTCGACAGCCAGTGGAGGCCTCAACATATAGCGGCACAGATTCTCCAGCTTGGCCCGCTGATGAGCCCTCAAGCTCACATTCGCATGGACGCTGAACCCATCGACATTGGCGCAACGCCGCGCGGAGGGTTCCGGCTCCTCCGATTCTCTGCGGCCTCCCCAAGTTCGGATGCGTTTCCCCATATCCGGTCCCGTAGCGATGCGCCCGCGCACGCCATGGCCATATAACCCGGCCAGCCATGGCGTGTCCTGCATCAGCGGATCCTCGGCTTCGCCATCGTCGGAGGGACCGATCCCTTTCTTCTTGTTCTCATCGTCCCACTCGAACTTGTTCCATGCGTTCGACATGAATAGCTCCACGATTGTACGCCCACAGAGCCAGGCCGATTGACCG
>QHXC01000480.1:0-17901 GCA_003222815.1 Acidobacteriota bacterium
AGGACGGCCATGCCGGCTACACCATCAACGATGCGTGAACTGGGGACGCCAATGCCTTCGTTTCGCTTGCCGGACGCGGGCGGCGCGATCCTTTCATCAGAACAATTCCGGGGCGCAGCCGGCCTGCTGGTTGTTTTCATCTGCCCGCACTGCCCTTTCGTCCGGCACATCCGCAACGAATTTGCACGGTTCAGTCATGAGTATCAAGCCAGGGGACTGCCCATTGTTGGGATCAATTCCAATGATATCGTCGCGTTTCCGGAGGACAGTCCTGAAGGAATGAAGAAGGAAATCGAGGAAGCCGGATACACGTTCCCGTATCTTTTCGATGAATCTCAGGCTGTGGCCAAAGCGTTCCGCGCCGCGTGCACGCCGGACTTTTTCCTATTCGATTGTGATCGGAAGCTCGTGTATCGTGGCCAGTTCGACGACAGCCGTCCAGGAAACCCAGTGCCCATTACGGGCTCCGACCTCCGCTCCGCTGCCGACGCATTGCTGGAAGGCCGGACTCCTCCCCCCAAACAGAAGGGCAGCATCGGCTGCAACATCAAATGGAAGCCTGGGAATGAACCGGAGTACTTCTGAGCCGCGAATTGCGCAAATGACGCGAATGGGCCGCACCGAATTCCCGACGTTGCAGTCCCGATAGTGGCGGCGGCCCATTCGCGTCATTTGCGCAATTCGCGGCTCAGATTCCCATCACGCTTTCGACGCCTGCGCTTGAACCTGTGCCATTCGGGCCTGCATTTCTTTGTCTCCGTAGCAAGTCATATTTTCTCCCTTGGTAAAATCGAAAAACACTATCTACAGTATCTACAGTAATCAAATCGGCGACATTAGGCAGCGGCCTAAAGGATGCAGATCACTGAACCGGTTACGATGCTGACGGACTATGCGATGGGAGCGGCCAGCCTTTTCCTCGGGCTAGTACTTTTGAGACATATTGGCCCCAGTAATCGAACAACGATCCGTTTGTGGGTGATTTCCTACGCCGGAGTATGCATTGCGTCATTGCTAGGCGGGACGTATCATGGCTTCGCATCCTACTTCAGTGTCTCCGGCCTTCGGGCACTGTGGAATGTGACGATTTATGCTTCAGGTTTTGCCGGGGGGTGCATCGTGGCCGGCGCGGTCGCATCCGATGTTCACGGGCATAAGGAAGGCAGAAAGTGGCTCATCGCGGGCACCCTGGTAACGTTCGCCGGAATAGCGGTTCAACAGACCGGCTTCCGCCATGGCGCCGCCTTCAATCACAACGACACGTACCATCTCATCCAAATCGCTGCCCTCTATCTTTTCTTCCGATGTGCGCGCGTGGTCGAAGACAGGCGGGAGTCTTGAATTCTTGCGGCTACTTCATGACGTGTCGTTCATTCATCTGACGCAACGCGCTGTGTTTTCTTCCGTAGGTGAAGTAGATCGAGAATCCGATAAACAGCCAGATGATCAGGCGCCACCAGTTCTCGCTCGGCAGAGACAACATCAAAAGCAAGCAAATCAGAATGCCGGCGATCGGAACAAATGGAAACAGCGGTGCTTTGAAAGGACGGGGAAGCTCCGGATTCGTTCGGCGCATGATCAGCACAGCGGCGCACACGATGATGAACGCCAGCAAAGTCCCGATATTTACCAGTTCCGCCAGAATCCGCAACGGAAGGAACGATGCCATAACGCCAACGAAACAACCGGTGAGAATTGTCGCTTTCCAAGGCGTACGGAACTTTTCGTGAATAGCGCCAAAGAACGACTGCGGAATCAGGCGATCACGCGCCATTGCCAGCATCACGCGAGGCTGGCTGAGCATCAACACAAGGAGAACCGAAGTGATTCCTGTGAGAGCGCCCAGTGAAACGAGGAACTGGGCCCATGTCAGTCCAACCTGCGCGAAGGCATTCGACACCGGAGCGTCGATATTGATCTTATCGTACGGAACCATCCCAGTCAGAACCGCGGACACGGATATGTAGAGCACCGTGCAGAGTAACAGGGAACTGATGATGCCGATCGGCACGTCACGCCGGGGATTTCGAGCTTCCTCCGCATGCGTGGACACGGAATCGAAGCCGATATACGCAAAGAAAATCGTCGCTGCGCCGGCCAGCATGCCCAGCGGCTCTCCACCCTTTCCCGTCTGTCCTAAAATCGTTTTGCCAAAGAAGCTCAGCCCGGTCAGTCCATAAGGCGCGAATGGGTGCCAGTTGCGGGGGTCTATATAGGAGCTACCTACCGCAATAACGACGAGAACGACGGCGAGCTTCACACCCACCATTGCGGCATTGAAAGAGGCGCTTTCGCGAATTCCGATGACAAGAATGGATGTGACGATGGCCGTGATAACCAGAGCGGGAAAATCGATGACGGTACCCGTGGCGTTGAGCGCGCCCGTTGCCGGATTAAAATCGAACGGAGCATTCGTGAGCACGAAAGGCAACTTGAGGCCGAAGATTCCGATGAAATCCTGAAAGTAGTGCGACCAGCCATGCGCAACGGTCGCGGACCCAACCGCGTACTCCAAAATCAGGTCCCATCCCACGATCCACGCCAGCAACTCGCCAAGGGTTGCGTAGGCATACGTATATGCGGAACCGGCCACCGGCACCATCGATGCGAATTCGGCATAACAGAGCGCCGCAAAAATACAGGCCAGCCCGGCAACCACGAACGAGAGCATCAGCGCCGGCCCGGTCTTGTCGTGTGCGGCAATGCCGGTCAGTACGAAGATGCCGGTACCGATAATGGCGCCGATACCCAGTGAGCTCAACTGAACCGGGCCAAGAACACGGCGGAGCCGGTTCTCACCTTCCATCTCTTCGAGCAGAAGTTTGACTGGTTTCCTCGCGAATAAGGGATTACCCAGATTACCCATAAGCCTCCTGTCAACCGAAGAATACATCTTATATAAAAACACAAGGGCACCAGGAAGGCCGCAATAATAGAACACGTTTTGGGGGCCGCGGAAGCAATGCTACAAATTGTAACGCCTCCGCCGAAAAGGAAGTAGAGCGCAAAGATTGCCGGCAGGATAATGACAACAATGTCCCCGGAAGCCAGTTTGCGATGAAAATTGCCACCTACAACGTGAATTCCATCCGCATACGGCTGGATGTGATCATCGAATGGTTGGAAAAGCACAAACCCGACGTGCTGTGTATTCAGGAAACCAAATGCCAGGACGAAGCATTCCCCGCACTCGTGTTGCATTCCACAGGCTATTACCTCCAGTATCGCGGAATGAAATCATACAACGGAGTGGCCGTGCTGACGAGTGTGGCGCCCGAGGCCGTTTTCTACGGATTTGACGATCAACAGCCGGAGATCGATGACGCTCGTTTGATGCGAGTCGTTGTGCGCGGAATTCCGATTATCAATACGTATGTGCCGAACGGATTCAAGCTCGGCACCCCGCAGTACGAATACAAGCTTCAATGGTATGGCCGGCTTCGTGGTTACTTCGCGAAACACCTGTCGCCCGAACAGCCTGCATTGTGGTGCGGCGATATGAACGTCGCACCCGAGCCGATCGACGTTCACAGCCCCGAAAAACACCTCAAGCACGTCTGTTTTCACCAGGACGTGCGTCGCGCATACAAAGACACCGCCGCTTGGGGATTCATTGACGTTCTGCGCCATCTATATCCCGATAAACAGCAATTCACCTTTTGGGACTACCTGCGGCCGAGCTCGCTGGAGAAGAACAAGGGATGGCGGATCGATCACATTCTGGCGACCATGCCGCTCGCCGTGAAGTGCAAGGAAGTCGACGTCGACATGGATCCACGCCGCGCGCCCCGCGCCTCCGACCACACGTTCCTCTGGGCCGAGTTTGATGTGTGATAGCCGCGAATGACGCGAATGGCGCGTTGAATAGTCGTTTTCAACGCGCCATTCGCTCCTTAAAAGAAAGGGGTGGGGATTTCGGATTTTAACTCACCGTCTTCGTCTTCCCGGTCTCAATCGCCTCTTTGCCCGCTTTCTTCACTTCCACCTGGACTTCGCTCTCAGGAATGTTGGGCCGGAGTTCGTGAATGGCCTGACCGAGCGATTTCGGATTCGAGCCAGCCTGGGCCTGCAACGTTGTTGGGTCCAGGCCAAGCATCGTGGCCTTCAGTTGGTTGAAGGGGATATCGAGATTCTTGGAAACGTGAAGGGCGGCGATAAACTGACCATGATTTTTGAATCCACTCGCCGCAGTCTGGAAGTTCGTGCCGGCGGGCAGCAAGCTCTCGATTTTCGCTCGAAATGCCGCGTCATTTTGCAGGCGCGTTTCGAATTTGGTTTGCCATGCCTGGTGATCCTTCTTGTCCGCTGTCTCGACCTTGGTATGATCGGCGTGCAAGTCAGACTTGCCCTTGTCGATGTTGGATGGACCATGGGTCTGATTCACAGACGGCCCCGGGCCGCTCCCCGCGCTTTTGCTCTGGGCGTAGGTAACCACACCACTCAAATACAGAACGATGCTCAACGAAAAAAGAAATGTAATTAATTTTTTCATATTCCATTCTCCTATCTAAAATTACTTGCCAGTCCGGAATGCGACCCCAAAGAACACCGTGTTGAGGTCGTAGCTTACACTCCGGCTGTAACCAACCTGAAAATCCACATTCGATCCGTGATGGATTGCAAACCACGTGGAAAAACCGTGGTCGTTAGCCGCATCTGCAGGTGCCAGTATTTCACTGCTGGTTTCGAAAACGCGCTTGGAACTGGGACTTGGACTCGCGGTCTGTGTGACTCGAAGATCGCGCTGCTTCACTTTGCTGATGATCCGCTGTTCTCCGGACGCCTGGACACCGTAGGCTGAAGCGCCCACGCGAACGAGCCGTGAGCCAGCCGTGGCTCCGCCTTCAAAGTGGCCCACGAGTCCAAGCGAACTGAACGGTCTGACAAAGAACGAAGTATCCGAAATGGTGTTTGCAACTCCAACATTGGCGAACGGCGTCACCGACGAAAAGTTGTGGCTAAAGCTGTTATTCCAATCTACAGTCATGCGTCCTGTGCTGAACCCTTTGTCCTTGTCGCCAGTCGGCGCGGTGAACACCAGGTTAGACGCGTAGTTCACGGCCGGGTTATCGGCCGCGAGTTGAAACCCGAGATAGGCGTTGCCCATACCCTTCACAAAACCAGGGGAAGTCGTCGTCGTGGAAGTCGTCAATGTCGAAGATTCATTAACAAAGTAGACAGGCAGGCCCGCGGACATCTGGAAATGGCGGTTGAAGCTGTAGCCCAGAGTAGGATCCAGCTTTGTGATCAAGCCTGAAGAATTCGAGCTCCCCTGAAACCGCCCGGAGAACGTCCATCCCCGATCGTCCTCGGCCCGCACGGGCAGAGTAAATCCAACAATAATAAAAATAAGAACAGCGCAGAAACGTCTCAGACGCCTTTCTCTCACTACTCACCTCCGTGTATCTTTGTGTCTTGGTGCCTTCTGGTTGTCAATCACGAAGTACCAAGACACGAACGCGCAAGAGATTAAAGCTACTGTGGACGCCGGAATGACGGGCCCTCGGCCGAGAGAACCTTATCCTTCGGCGTGCTGACGTAACCGCGAATCCGGTCTTTGTCGATATAGTTGACGACGAATTCATACCGGAGCCGATCGCGGCCGACCAGGAACTGAATGGGCTCATTGACCCCGCGGTCTTTCTTCTCTACCCTGCTGTCGTCAGCCTGAATCATGACGTTGTATTTCTGTCTCTTCACATCTGTCTTTTTCAGCTGAACCTGAACGTCGGCGATGCGTTCGAACACTTGGCTCTTGGGCATGTCGAACTCGAAGTAGTCGCGCTCCCCCTTGCGACGCAACTCGGCCAATTCGGTCCCATTTCGAGCGACCTGCGTTTTCACGTCCGTAATGTCTTTCCGGCTGGACGCAAGGTCCTGGCGGGTTACATCGAGATCGGTCCGGACCCCCTGCACTTCACCCGAAACGGTGCCGATCTTTGTCGTGGCATCCTGCTGGACTTCGGCAAGCTTGGTCGTCGCTTCTTGCTGAAACTCGGAAACCAGTTTCGAGTCCGCCTTGGCCGCGAGCTCGTTTCGCAGCCGCTGCGCCGTGCGTGCATGGTCCTGTTTCAGCCGCTCGGCCACGCCGCGCGCTTGTTGGAGTTCCTGCATTGTGACTCCCATTTTTTTGGTTACGACATCCAGGTCCGAAGCAAGCTGCGTAACCTTGGTGCCATCCTGGGCACGCCCTTCTTGCATTGCGTGCTCGAGCGAATCCATTCGATTTTCAAGCGCGCTACGCATCGAAACGAACCCATAGCCTTGAAGCGCTACGACCGCAAGACCGGCGCCCACGATTGCAGTTACTTTATTTGATTTAAGCCAATCGATACTTTTCCCTCCTTCGAATACGGGGCGATGAGCGCACGCTCGTTGCCAACCCGGCCCCGTAGTTAAAAGCACGAGGTCACAACAGGTTGCGATGGCGCCTGCTAACAACTTGGTGAGTCGAGCGCTCCCAAAGACCTGGAATATTTCCTAGTTTTGGAGTTCTGAAGCCGCGGATTGCGCGAATTACGCGAAGTCGCCCGCCACACGTTTTGTGATTAACGATTAACGACGAGGGTTTCCGCAATCATGTCATGCAGAGCCTGCTTCTTTGCAGTGAACGCGGCCATAATGAAGCCTATGAAGAGAATGAGAGTAGAGATGTATTTTGCGAAGTGCCTGCCAGTCGCCCTGGCAAACGAGATTCGGCTTCCATCCAATCCGGTCACGACCATACCCAGCACCCGCTTTCCGACCGTTGCCTGCCATTCGGAACTGAGCATCCAGGACTCGTAAATCCACGGTCCGAAGAACACGGCAATGGCTCCGGCACCAAACGTGATTGCAGTCAAGATTCCGGTTGCAGCGCTTACGATGAGAGCATCAATGATCAAAGCCGCAAACCGCTTCCAAAATCCGGCATAGACTTCAGCTGGAAGGGGCGCCGCTGCGGGTTTCACCAGGAGGGTAGTACCGCACGACTGGCAATAGAGCGCGCGGTCATCGTTCTGTTGTCCACATTTTGGGCAAAACATTCGCGGGATTCTATCATGGATGGAACGGCAACCAGAGCGACGTGCCGGTCCGCTCGCGGTGATCCAATCGGGCCGCGCGGTCGGCGCAGACTGCTAGTGGGATGAGTCTTAGGGGATGGTGAGGAAAACTCATCAGGTTGAGGAGTAATGTGAGACAGACGTATAAATCGCTCAAATCCACAGGGGAATTTCGGGATTTATACGTCTGTCCTGGTGATCAGCGTCGCCCGCCACCGCCGCCGCGATATCCACCACCACCGCCGCCGCCGCGGCCTTCGCGGGGAGCCATCGGACGCGCTTCAGCGACCGTCATGTTCCGGCCGCCGTAGTCGGCGCCGTTGAATTTTTGGATCGCGTCCGCAGCTTCCTGATCGGTGGACATCTCGACAAATCCGAAGCCCTTGCTTCGGCCCGTGTCGCGATCGGTGATGACCTTGGCGGACTGAACGGTTCCGGCCTGAGCAAAGATCTGTTCGAGAGACTCGTCGGTCGTGTTAAATGGGAGATTACCTACATACAGCTTCTTACCCATGTACCTCCTTGGCAGCCGCACCAGAGGACATGAGCACCATGCTCGAGGACTCTACGGCGACTCACAGGAATCTACATCTTATAGCACCGCTCGCCGCGTTATACAATTCCCTTAATGTCCCGGTTCCGCGTTGGGGATCTCATTCGAGTGTCGACGGAGGATGTGCTTCGCCCCGGCGATGCCGGAATCGTCCGTAAAGTGCTGGACAACCCGTCCGGTGAAGAGTCGCTTCAGGAATACATCGTTGAGTTCGGCGAAGCCGTGCTGGATAAAGTTTCCGATGATGGATTCCTTCTCCGCGTCCACAGCGACGCCCGCGTCCATTGCTACCTGAGCGTTTATTTGGAAGATGCCAACGAGCCTTGCGACTAGTTCCCTCCAAGCCATGCCTGACGGAGCGCCCTCTCTTGGGCCGAAGCGTCGGGCTCTTCTTCAATGCGGTAGTTGTAGACCTCAGGCGTCTCTAGCTGGATTGTCAAATCCAGGTTCTTCCTGAAGCGCTGCACTGTGATCGGGACGCGGTCCCCTTGCTTAAACCCGTTTAACACGTACCTCCAGTTCTCGCGCGTGACTGGCATTCCGCCGATGGAGACCAGGACGTCGCCCTCCTGCAACCCAGCGCGTTCTGCCGGAGAGTCAATGCGGAGCGCATCGATACGAAGCGCTTGTCGATTCGGTTGGTCGATTACAATTCCGCCGGTATACGGCAGACTCGCCGGTGATTTTACCAACCGTAGGCCGACAGCTTGAAAAGCCTTGTCATAAGGCAGCAGTTCGGTGCCCCGTATATACCTGGCGAAGAATTCATTCATATCCGTCCCGGCAATCTCAGAAACCACCCGTGCAAAGTCTTCGATGCTATAGCCGCGGCCCTTGAGGTAATAGCTTGCATTGGGGCTCTTCAAATAAAATTCGTCGTATGCCCGCCGCATCACGTCGTCCAGCGAGCGCCGCCCCCTCGTTTTTTCGCGAATCAGCAGGTCGAGATTGAGAGCAATCAACTCCCCTTTGAGATAGTAGCTCAGCGAAGTGTTCGAAAGGTTCGTGCGCTGCCGGTGGAGGGCTGCATCGATGAAGGGCGCTGCCATCGACGAAGCCTCGGCGCTCATCAACTGGCACTGGGTGAATCCTTCCGCAATCCACAACGCGCGTGTGACTGCAGGCCTCGTCCAATCCCACGGCCCGAGCTCGGCCGGGCGGAGCCGTTTCACGTTCCAGGCATGGAAGAATTCATGAGCTGTTGTCCGGATTGCTCCTTCATACGCGCTCCGCTCTGCGAGAACGCCTGGCTCAATGATCTGGGTCGATGTAAGGTGCTCCATGCCATCGCTGGAGTGGTCGTCGTTGGCGAAATGAAACATGAATGTATAGTTGTTGAACTCGGGTGTCCCCCACATCCGGATCTCAGCCCGGACGATCTTTTCAACATCCCGAACAAACGCCGGCCGCCGGCCGCCTTCCTCCCCGCGCGAATGGATCATCACCCGATATGTTTTCCCGTCCACCTTGAATTCATCCAGCGTCCAGTCGGGACCGATCTCCGTCGGATTGTCGATCATGATTTCGTAGTCGGGGTACTTCCATTCGAGTTGATTGGGGCGCTCCGTTCTTCCATTTATGACTCGCCAGTTTGGCGGCGGCTCGATGCGCAAGTCGACGGGATCCGGCTTGTGACCGACCACATACATAAAAATCTCACCACCCGTGTAGCTGGCGTGGCCGACATCCAACTGCGCATAGGTTCCTGAAAGATCATTTCCAAAAATTCTGTAGGTGGCGGTGACGTTGGGCTTTCCCTGCCTTTGGACACGCCAAGTCTGATCATCGACCTTTGTCCACGACAACTGCCCCTCCTGGGCTCGTGCGCTGAATTCCTGCACGTTCGCCGCAAAATCAGCAACGGAGTAGCGGCCGGGCTGCCACTTGGGAATTTGGAAGTCGATGAAAGCCGTCTGATCGGTTGGTGGTATGCTCACGTCGATCGTAACTTCGAAGAGATGGGATGCAGGCCGCGGCATGCCGAGCCGGTAGCTGATTCCGTACGGTTGCTGCGCTTGCTGGCGTGCGAAAAGCGTCAGAACCAGAACCAATGCAAGACGAATCATGAATCCCATCCTCTCTTGGACCGCTTTTGTTTAACGAGCGTGCGTTTTCTTTTTTCTTCGATCCGGCGTTCCTTAGCTCCAGCCGGAACTCGTGTCTTGATTCGCGACCGCTGCTCGGTTAGCGCCCTGCGCAGCAGGTCCGAAAATCGTTCGAGCGCGTCGTTCCGATTCATGTCCTGGCTTCGCGTCTTCTGCGAAACAATTCGGAGGACACCATCTTTGGTGATTCGTGTGGCCAGCCTGCCGGTGATCTTCAGTTTCTGCTCCTCCGAAAGCGCCGTCGAGGCTGGAACATCGAAGGACAACGTGACCCGGCTACTGACTTTGTTCACATTCTGTCCGCCAGGCCCGCCACTTCTGGATGCGGTAAACGTGATCTCGCTTTCAGGAATTGCAAGCCCGGCCCTGATACGAATCACGACGAAAGCGCTTTCACCAGCCGATATAAAAACTCACAGCCCTCGTAAAACTCTCTCACGCCTAAACGTTCGTCTTTGCCGTGAGCGCGGTTATCATCGATGTCGCTGAATAGGCCGGAGACACCGTACGTCGGAATACCGGCGTTTCGCAGATACAAACCATCGGTTGCGCCGGTGGACATGACGGGCACCGCTGGAACGCCAGGCCACATCTCCGACGTAATCTTCTCGATAGGCCCCATAATCCCCGGCGCGAGAGGGGCAGTTCACCACGGCCCGAGCCGTTTGCGGCAGAGCGTTGTCCGCATGGCCACCCTCTAGCCGGGTCGCGACGCACGTCGTTCGCATCAGGGCATTGTCGTAAGGCGAAGCGGAGAGACGAGCGGCTGCAACGCGGTCGGGCTGCTTTTTCGCGACGGCCTTCATGTCAGCGGCCATCTGCCCTGTCTGCAAGGCCGCCATCTTCCGGTAATAGGCCGTGGTTACTTCATTCAGGTTTACAGGAAAGTCAAACTTCGCCAGCCGCGCCAAACCCTCCGACAGATGATAGATCGCGTTATCCCTGGTCGGGCGCGAGCTGTGCCCGCCGGCATTTGTCACCTCCAGTCGATAGCTCTGGTAGACCTTTTCGCTAGCTTGAACGGCATTCAGCATGTGCTTTCCATTTTTAATTTGACCGCCACCACCCTCGTTGATTGCCGCTTCGGCGTCGATCAGTTCGCGATGATTCTCCACGAGCCACTTTACACCGTTGTAGTCTCCGCCTTCCTCGTCGGCGGTGAGCGCCATAATCAAATCCCGATCGGGCTGATAACGCTCTTGCTTCAAGCGAATGAAAGTTGCAATCCAGATGGCGGCCATTGCTTTATCGTCGCCTGTTCCTCGTCCGTAGAAGAATCCGTCTTTTTCGGTAAGCTTGAAAGGATCCAGAGACCAGTCTTCTCTTAGCGCCTCGACCACATCCAAATGGGCCAGAAGCAACAGCGGCTTCCGCTTACCGGTCCCGCGATATCGCGCGATCAAGTTTCCCTTTCTCGGATGCGGCCCAAGAACCTGCAGGTCGGCTTCGGGAAAACCGGCTGCTTTGAGCCGCGCAGCCACCATCTGGGCAGCCTTGGTGGTATCTCCGTTGGAATCCGTCGTGTTGATTTCGATCAGCTCTTTATAGATTTCGCGAGCGAGTTGGTTGGGCGCGTCTTCCTCGGCTAATCCGAGCAAGAAAACACCCACTATCCATTTCAACATGATCCCTCCAGTCGAGATTAGATTAGCCACGAAGAGCACAAAAGTCATTGGCGAAAGCAACACGTTACAAGGGGCATAAAGCTCTGTCAACGCTGGTACAATGCCCCAATGCGTGCGTACCTTTCGCGGCTATTGGTGGTGGCGGCCGTCTTCATCCTCTCGATTGGAGTAGGGCTGTTGGTTACGCAGCAAGGTGGCCGGCTGCCGCTGCTGCCGGACCAGATGGCCTCGACCGGTGGAATTTATGAGTTCACTTGGTCGCCTGATGGAAAATCCATCGCGTACGTTTCGAGCCAGAGTGGAAATTCGGAATTATGGGTTGTGCCATCAAGTGGGGGAAGCTCGGAACGGATCACGTCGACGACAGCGACGAAGAAGCAGCCGCGTTGGTCCAATGATGGAGAGTGGATCGCTTATGTGGCCCTGCAGCCCGGTGGTTCCGGCGATATCCAGATGGTTAGTGCGGATGGCCAAACACGGATCAATCTAACAGAAACCATCGGCGACGATCGCGATCCGTCATGGTCGCCGGATAGCCGCCAGCTTGCTTTCACCGAAAGGACCGCGGGGCGAGCGCGCATTATGGTGGCCGACATTGAAAGCCGCGAGGTGCGGCCGTTGGCTGAGATCGCGGGATCGAGTCTGCAATGGTCACCTGATGGCAAGTCCATTGCGTTTGTCTCCGACCCTCTGCTCCCGAACGACGACCGCAGAGACAACGAAGACATATTCATCGTGCCGGCCGGTGGCGGCGCACCGCGGCTGCTAACGCCGGGAACACCGCGGTTCCGCGAAGTCACTCCATCCTGGTCGCCGGACTCGCGCCAGATCGCCTTTGCCTCCGACAGTTCGGGCTACAGCAACATCTATGTCCTCGACACGCAGACCGGCGCCAATCGCAGCCTGGCTCCGGAACCGGTCGACGAATTCGCGCCAAAGTGGTCGCCAGACGGCAACAGCATCGCTTTCATCCGGAACGAAGACTCGCAGTTCACTCTCTGGGTAACGCCCGTGCAGGGAGGTCGCGCGCTTCGTATTTCCGACCGGGACGGCGTCAACGGCGGATTCGAGACCGATGATGCGACGCCTCATGGCACATACCAATGGTCACCGGACGGCAAAAAGATCGCCTTCACGCATTCTGATCCGGGCAGGACGTCGGACCTGTGGGTCGCAAGCATCGACACAACACGCACGACACAGACCACGAATTCCATGCCCAACGAACTTCGGCGTGAGGCCCGGTTTGTGTGGCCCGATACGATCGCGTACCGCAGCTTCGATGGTACGGAAGTGCAAGCGCTCGTTTACAAGCCGCGGGGTGGGAAACCAAAGCCCGGTCATCCCGCTTTGCTCCTGTTTCGCGACACGGTGGACGGCCAAAATGCCAAAGCCTGGGACCCGTTTATCCAGCTTTTCGTTAGCAACGGTTATCTCGTGTTCGCGCCCAATGTCCGCGGGTCCAGCGGCCGAGGTAAGGATTACCGGCAACTCGTTTTCGAACACGGCGGCGACCATGATGTCCGCGATGCGTTTATCGGTCTTGACAATCTCTCATCGCAAGGCCTCATCGACACGCAACGTGTAGGCGTGTTCGGTGCAGGCACCGGCGGCTTTCTCGCAACAGCCGCTCTTGTCAAGGACGAAGCTCGATTCAAAGCCGCCGTTTGCCTCTACGGGATTGTCGACGCCGCGACAGCGGCTTCATATCCCGAAATGGCCCTATGGTCTCGATACCTGATCGGATCGACGCCCATGGGTAATCCTCTTGCTTTCTACGAGCGATCCCTTATCAACTTCGTCGATAAGCGGTCAAAGGGAAGTGGTTCGATTACCGTGTCTTCGAGAACGAATCGAAAGGTTGGCAATACTGGCGCCCCAACAACCTGCGCCAGTCGCTCGAAGCCATGGGCGCCTTGTTTGAAAAACACCTGCTTGGTCGAGAGCGAGAGATTCGTCTCAGCCGAAGCCGGTGAACGAGAGTTCGGAATTCCTTATGCCCTTTCGCGCGGCTGAAAAGCGCTCCAGACACGAAGAACACAAAGGCATTTACTTCTCCAGCAAATGTCTCAATGCCGGTTCTAATTCCCTTTGCCGGAACACAAAACGCGAGGCCGCCAGTTTGGCTGGCTCGACGCGGGCGCTGGCGAGCAGAAGTTCGTTGGCCATTTCGCCAAGGGCGAGGCGGGCGGCGGCGGCGGGCATGGGAAAAACGGTTGGGCGCGAAAGTACGCGTCCGAGCGTTTTGGTAAATTCGATGTTCGTGACCGGCGTCGGCGAGACCGCGTTCACCGGACCGTGAAGACCAGTCGCCTGGGTGGAATGCAGAATGGCAGCGCAAAGGTCATCAAGCGAAATCCAGCTCCAGTACTGATTACCCGAACCGATCTTTCCGCCCACGCCTAATTTGAATGGCAAAAGCATTTTGCCCAATGCCCCGCCTTTGCTGCTCAGTACGAGTCCCGAGCGAAGGTGAACCACACGAATTCCGCCGCGCGTCGCGGGATCTGTCGCGGCTTCCCACTGACAACACACGTCCGCGAGAAAACCCGTTCCCGGACGGCTCTCTTCGCGCAGCACTTCGCTCCCTCGATCACCGTAAAAACCGGTGGCGGAAGCGCTCACTAGAACCTGCGGCGGCCGATTCAACTTGATTAGCGATTCCGAAAGGAGTCTCGTGCCATTCACCCGGCTGTCCCGGATAGCTGCCTTCTTTGCGGCAGTCCATCGTCCGTCGGCGATATTTTCGCCCGCCAGGTGAACAATCGCGTCCATTCCTTCCAAGGTTGATCGATCGATTGTTCCGTTCGCAGGATTCCAGTGATTAGGACGCCTCAGTTGGAAAGTCTGATGTCCACCCTCGGTCAAGAATGGAATCAGAGCGGAACCCACCAGTCCGGTCGAGCCCGTCACGGCGATTTTCATGGTAAAAATTATACGTCGGGAGAATAGGTCTGAATACGAGGAGAAGGGGGAACTTAGGGCTTCTTTTCCTTGTAGCCTTCGAGGCTTTTGTGGTCTTTGTAATATCGGCCGGCATCATTGAGGTCCGGCTTTCCGATAGCTGTGTGGCAATAGACGCACTGCTTACTTTCCTTTTTAGCCATTTCGGGAGTTCCGACTGCAAACGGCGCGAAAAGCAGTGCTACAGTACCAAGTATTGCCAGCGCTCTTAGAATGTTCCTCACTTTGTTACTCCTCTGGAGTTCTAGTGCTAGGATAACACCGATGTCACGTACGGTTCTTAGACTTGTACTGGCGGCCTTTGTAAGCTGGACGTGGGTTTTAGCCCAGGAACCCGTTTATATCCTTAAAGTTGATGTTCCTTACGTTTCAGTGGACGTCTCTGTCCAGGACACCGCCGGTAGGACGGTAACAGATTTATCGAAAGACGATTTCGAGGTGTATGAAGACGGCATCCGCCAGGAGATCCGTTACTTCAGCCCGGTGGCGACACCCTACAACGTTTTTCTGCTATTCGATCGGAGCGGCAGCACCCAGCACAAATGGGCATTTATGCAAAGGGCCGTAGCCAGTTTCATTGCGAGTCTGCGTCCACAGGATCGCCTTGCAATTGGCACATTCGATTACCAGTTTCAGATGCAGTTGGAGTGGACGAGCGATCGCGCAAAAGCTTTCCTTGCATTACCCGAACTGATACACCCGAAAGCGATCGGTGGAACAAACCTGTACGACGCACTCGACCGGGTTTTGCGCCGCGAATTCAGAAAGGTGACGGGACGGCGCACCATAGTCGTTTTGACGGACGGCCGCGACACGTCCCTCTATCGCGAGTTGGTGACGAAAAATCGCTTGCTCGAACCGCTGGAGGACCGTGGTTTTCAGAAGGTGCTCAAGACGGTCCAGGAACACCGAATCCCACTTTATTTTGTCGGTATCAATACGGACCGGAATCTTGAACCCAACAGGATAGGAGGTGACGAGTTCCGTAACCTCCAGCTTATCTTTCGAAATTCGCCAGTACCCCAACGGTACCTGAACGAGGTAAGAATCCGAATGGAGCAACTTGTGGAGGCTTCAGGCGGACGAGTCCTCTTTCCTGCTCGCATCGATGAAATCATTCCGCTGTACGAGCAGATCGGGCGGGAACTTGGGGTGTCTTACAGTCTGGGATATATATCTTCGAACTCGACGGCCACGGACTCGTTTCGCCAGATCGAGGTCCGGGCACATAATGATAAACTGCGCCTCACACAATCACGAACTGGGTACAAAGCGCAGTGAAGCGGGGAGTCCAGCGCTCAACCGGACTCCCCGAAAGAGGCTAGTTCGCGACCAAATCGCGCCTAGTTATTGGTCGTACGTGCCGAAGTGGACTTCAGTATTCGGACCTCAACTCGGCGGTTCCGGTCACGGCCGGCTCTCGTTTTGTTATCGGCAACCGGGTTGGCTTCGCCCAAACCGACAATCGAGACTCGAAAGAGCGGAACGTTCTTGCTAACAAGATATCGTAGAACGTTCTCGGCACGTCGCTGGCTCAGATTGATGTTATAGCTCTCGGAGCCGGTGTTGTCCGTAATCCGACAAAACCGCTGAGTTCAGCTTGCATACGACCGTCTGTGTCTCACTGGTCGTATAGTTGTCGTTGAGTGAATTCAGGCGGGTCTCGACGGTGTTGATCCTGTTGGTCGCCTGCTGCACACCCTGGTTGGCTGTATCCGCCTTGCGATCGGCTGTCTGGGCGGCTGTCTGGGCAGTTTGAGCAGACTGCCCGGCTTGTGTCGCCTTTTGGTCAGCCGCCTGGGCGGCCGTCTGGGCAGCCGTAATTCCCTGTTGTGCGCGTCTATCGACTGCATCAATTCGCTCGGCATTCTCTTTTATCGCGTTTTGGGCTTCCTGAATGGGCGGCTGGAGCGTGCCCACTTGTTGTCGCACATACTTTCTGCTCGCACATCCTGGCAGGACCATGATTCCAGCCAGAACGATCAAACCTAGCACTGAAAATCCTCGATTTGGATTACGCATGAACCTCCCCCTTGTTGGAACTATCCCCTTGTTGGAACTATCGGTGACCTTAGACTTACGACGGCAAGGCATGACTGATATATTCTAGTCAACTTCGCACTGGGCTGAAATATGTTTGGCTTCCGCTGCTTTGGGCTTGCATTCTGCGTGCCACAAGAAGACGTATGAAAAGACAGCATTTTTATGAGTCTGCCGGGGTCACACAAAGGCCGCAGGTGTGGCAATCGGGGAATATTTGGCCGAAAAAACTAGGGCAGCCGAAGCTGCCCTTTCTTACGTATTGCAATGTTTTGCAATATGGAGGGCGTTCCGTATCGGCGAATCCAGGGCCGGCTAGCGACCGCGGTTGACGGCCTTTTTCAGCTCCGCGCCGGGAACGAACTTCGTAACTTTTTTGGCGGGAATTTTTAGAGGCGCTCCGGTTTGGGGGTTACGACCGGTTCTGGCCTTGCGCGAGCTGACCGAAAAGGTGCCGAAGCCAACCAGCGTCACTTTGTTCCCTTTCCTCAACGTCGACACAACACCGTCAATCGCGGAGTTGAGGGAATTGCTAGCCTGGACCTTCGAAATCTTTGCATCTTTTGCGATCTTGTCTATCAACTCGCCCTTGTTCATGTGCTCCTCCTCGGTAATTGAGAGTTATCAGTCTTGAACAACGCTGCGCTTTATATCTCACGCTATAGGCCGTGTCAAGCACGCGTTTCAGCCGAAACGCACGGCTGACGCGGTATTCAGAGAATCTCGCCTCGCTTTGAAGAAAGCTTGACAAATAAAGGAAAAATCTCTGCTGCGGCGCACATTTATGTCGTGCGGGGCACAAAGATGTTATAAATTCCGCAGCCATGACACATCACGTCACATTGATTCCGGGCGACGGCATAGGTCCCGAAGTCTGTGCGGCGGTGGTTCGCATCGTCGAAGCTGCTGGCGTCCGGATCGAGTGGGAGAGGTTTGTTGTCGGCGGACCCGCGCAGGACTTGTCGGGGTCATCGCTACCGGACGAGGTCATCGAGTCGGTTCGCCGAAACCGCGTCGCGTTGAAGGGGCCCGTCGAAACGCCGATTGGGAGCGGGTTTGAGAGCGTCAACGTCCGGCTGCGGAAAATCCTCGATCTGTATGCGAACCTCCGGCCGGTGCGCAATCTGCCAGGCGTACCATCGCGATTTGGCGAAGTGGACTTGATCATCGTGCGTGAAAACACCGAAGGCTTATACTCGGGGCTCGAGCACGAAGTCGTTCCGGGTGTTGTGGAATCGCTGAAGATCATGACAGAGAAAGCAAGTACGCGAATTGCCGTATTCGCTTTCGAGTACGCGCGAAAGTTTGGAAGAAAGAAAGTTACTGCCGTGCATAAAGCGAACATCATGAAAAAGTCGGATGGACTATTTCTGCAATGCTTCCAGCGTGTCGCAGTGAACTATCCCGAAATCGAGCACGACGAAAAGATCGTCGACAATACCTGCATGCAGCTTGTCATGAATCCTTATCAGTTTGACGTACTGCTGATGGAAAACCTGTACGGAGATATCTTGTCGGACCTTGCTGCCGGCCTAGTCGGTGGGTTGGGTGTCGTGCCCAGCGGCAACCTG
>QHXC01000480.1:17984-29825 GCA_003222815.1 Acidobacteriota bacterium
TGAAAAACGCGAGAAAGTTACTCGCGATCTTGGAGGCACTGCCTCCACCGGTGAATTCACCGTCGCGATCATCGCTGCGCTGTGAGACCGCGGGCTTTAGCCCGCGTTCACAGCAAGTGCCGTCCGCCATCGACGTGAATCAACTCGCCCGTGATGTAATCGTTCTCAATAAGGAAAATAACGGCGCTGACGATATCCTGAAGACTCCCCTGACGCTTCAGAAGCGTTCTCTCGATTGCGGATTTCTTCTGGTCCTCCGTGTAGTGTTCGGGAAACAGTATGGGACCAGGCGCAATCGCGTTAACTTGAATGTGTGGCGCATAAGCTTTGGCCAGTCCACGGTTCACGGCAATTAGTGCCGCTTTCGAAACGCTGTAGGCAAAATAGGCAGGCCAGATGACTTCACCGGCAACATCCGCGAGGTTGATGATTTTACCTTGACCGCGGTTGACCATCAGAGTCGCTGCCTGTTGAGCCGTGAAGAATGCTGCCTTTGCGTTGGAATTCATTTGGTGATCCCACTGGTCCGGCGTTGTTTGTTCCGCCGTCGACGGAGAGAACACAGCCGCGCTGTTGACAAGGATATCGAGACTCCCGAATCTGGCGGCGATATCGCGAAACATCTGCTCCACAGCCAGAGTGTTGGTGAGTTCGGTTTGGAAAAGAGCACCGTCGGCTCCAGCTTCCTGAAGCATCTTGAGCGTTTCCTGTGCCTCACGCTCACTGGACCAATAGTGAATTCCAACCCGCGCGCCCCTTCTGCCCAACTCGACGGCTATCGCGCGCCCAATGCGCTTTGCAGAACCGGTGATTAGTGCTACCTTGCCGTGTATGTTCATGAACAAGGTTGCCATTATAACCGGCGCGAGCCGCGGGATCGGATTGGCTATTGCCAGAAGACTTCATCAGGAAGGCGCGAACGTTGCTCTCTGCGCAAGATCGTCGATCGAAGATCTTGGAAGGGAACGATCCATAGCGGTTGCGATGGATATCCGCGATCCGAAGAATGTGGAGACAGGTGTCCGGCGGATCCTCGATCGGTTCGGAAAAGCCGACATCGTGGTAAACAATGCTGGTATATCGGGAGTGACGCCAGTCGATGCCTCAACGACGCTCCCATGGCTGGACATCATCCAAACAAATCTTGTCGGTACTTACTACGTCATACGCGCAACTGTCCCTCACATCCCGAACGGCGGACGGATCATCATGATGTCGTCCGTGCTCGGAAAATTTGGTGTGCCGGGTTATACGGCTTACTGCGCGGCCAAAACGGGACTGATCGGTTTCTCCCGTGCCCTCGCGCTCGAGCTTGCGCCACGAAAGATTACGGTGAATGCGCTTTGCCCCGGATGGGTGGATACGGCTATGGCGCGTTCAGGGATGAGGGACATCGCTGCAGCGCAGGGAATCTCTGTGGAAGAGTTCAAACGCCAGGCGCTGTCGCGGGTTCCACTTGGGGAGATGGTTAAACCTGAGGAAGTTGCGAACCTGGTGGTATTCCTTGCGTCGGATGCCGGAAAGAACATCACCGCTCAAGCCATCAGCATCTGTGGCGGCTCGACACAAGCTTAGGGCTGCCTCAAAAATAACTCGGCAGGATCCGTTCGGGCGGATCTGACCAATGCTCAATTCTCAATGTTCAATTCTCATCCGAAGTGAATATCGCATTGGCCGGCGCAGAGCTTACCGGATCCTGCTGTTATGCGCCGCCGGTACCCTTTTCCGATGAGAATTGAACATTGAGAATTGAGCATTGATCAGATCCCCGGGTCTGATTCGAGATAGGGGATACCGCCAAGTTATTTTTGCGCGAGCCCTTAGTACGGCTGATTCCTATTCCGAGTACTCGTAGACGCCCTTCCCCACCTTCTTGCCAAGGCGGCCGGCCTTCACATACTTCACCAGGAGCGGACAGGGACGGTATTTCTCCCCCAAAGTCTGGTAAAGAAAATTGAGAATGCTCAGCCGGGTATCGAGGCCTACCAGATCGATCATCTCAAATGGTCCCATCGGATGGTTCAGCCCCAACTTCAGCGCCTTGTCAATATCGCGGGCGCTAGCGATGCCTTCCTGCAACATGTAAAACGCTTCATTACCGATCAGGGCATTAATCCGCGAGGTGACGAAACCGGGAGATTCATGGACTCCAACGGTCTCTTTGATGCATACCGATGAACCGCTGGGGCCGCTTGGTGGCAGACGAAATTTCCGTAATGCTCAACGCCGATGTGTTTGAAGCCAGGATCGCGTGAGGCGGGCAGGCTCGATCGAGCCGCGCAAAGACATCGAGTTTGAGATCGATCCTTTCCGGCACGGCCTCGATTACAAGATCCGCGCCCGCGCCGGAGTGTTCGAGACTTGTATCCAAAGCCAGGCGTTCGAGCGCAGAGTGCATGCTGGCATTTGTGATTTTCCCTTGTTCAACGCCCTTTTGCAGATCCCGGCGGATTCGCGTCATTGCGTCCTGCAGCAGATCGTCGGAAATGTCATTCAACACAGTATCGAATCCGGCGAGAGCGGAGACGTGCGCAATGCCACGTCCCATGATGCCTGCGCCGATTACGGCAACAGTTTTAATGTTCATGAAACGTAGGATAGACTAACTGCCTCGTATGAAAGCAGTCGTTTTTGATAGACATGGCGGCCCCGAAGTTCTTCGATCCGAAGACGTGCCGGAACCGGCCCCCGCTCGGGGTGACGTGGTGATCGAGGTTAAGGCGGCGTCGATTAATCACATCGACATTTTTCTCCGCCGAGGAATGCCCGGAATCAAAGTGCCGATGCCAAAGATCATTGGAAGTGATGCCGCTGGTGTCATTCGTGAGATTGGACTGGAAGTTTCGGGCCTCAGAATCGGCCAGCGTGTCACCATCAATCCGGGCATCAGTTGTGGTCACTGTGAATTCTGCGCGGCGGGATTCGGCAGCCAGTGTCTAACTTACGCCATGGTTGGCGAGAACACAGATGGCGCATACGCTCAACTGCTGAAAGTACCTTCCCACATCGTTCTGCCGATCCCCGATTCTATTTCCTTCGAAGACGCCGCAGCCGCGCCACTCGTGTTTATGACGGCTTGGAGCATGATGGTCAACAAAGGAAACATACGTCCGGGCGAAGACGTTCTGATTCTCGGCGCTGGCGCGGGTGTGGGCACGGCGGCCATCCAGATCGCAAAGATGGTCGGATGCCGCGTCTTCGCAGCCGCCAGCACTGAAGAAAAACTCCAGCGCGCAAAGCAGCTTGGCGCGGATTTCCTGATCAACTACAAGACCGAGGAATTCGACAAGAAGGTCCGAGACCTCACAAATAGACGCGGCGTTGATGTTGTTGTCGACTATATCGGCGCGGATACCTGGGTTCGTAGCTTGCGCTCCGCACGGCGCGGTGGGCGTGTACTCACATGCGGCGCGACCACCGGTTTCGCACCGCAAACGGACTTGCGCCAGATTTTCTTCCGCCAGGTTCAGGTCATCGGTTCGACCATGGGAAGTCATCGCGAATTTCTCGATGTCATGAAATGTGTGTTTCGCGGTCAATTGAAGCCGGTCATCGATCGTGTGTTGCCGTTGGAAGAGGCACGGAAGGGTCACGAGCTGATTGAGGCGAGGGCGGTGTTTGGGAAAATTGTCCTGACCCCACAGTCTTAGCTCCTATACTGAAACTCGTTCCGGGTGCGTGTAGACGTTCATCGACCGGCCTCGGAGGAATCCGACAACGGTCATCCCAAAATCATGGCCGAGTTCGATCGCGAGGCTCGATGGAGCGGAAATGGAAACCACAATGGGAACGCCTGCGGCAAGCGCCTTCTGAGCGATCTCGAACCCCAGCCGACCGCTGACCATCATGACGGTTTCTGAAAGCAATATCGTGCCGTCCCGCAGCGCAGCGCCTAAAAGTTTATCGACGGCATTGTGGCGGCCAAGATCTTCGCGCAGCAGGAGCAGGTTTCCACCAGCGTCGAAAAGGGCGGCAGCGTGAATACCTCCGGTGCGCTCGAAATTCAACTGCGCCTGCCGCAGTCGAGAAGGCAGCGTGCAAACGACGTCGTAACTGATCGTCATGCGGCTGTCGATTCTCCGGCATTCCTGATGGATGGCGTCAAGCGTGGCTTTCCCGCAAAGACCACAGCTCGAGTTGGACCACAGCCTGCGCGAGGATTCTAGCTTACGATTCGCATCCACAAGTCCGACATTCACAATGTTCTTCAGTTCGGGCTGCTCTTCGTTGGGACAGTATGCAATGGTTCCGATTTCGCCGGCAGAACGAATGATCGCCTCCGTCCACAAGAGTCCGATGGCAAGATCAAAATCGTCACCGGGTGTCCGCATGGTCACCGAAAAGCTTTCGCCATTGACGCGGACCTCAAGGGGCTCTTCCACGACAACGTCATCTTCGATATGCTGAAGGTGTTTCTCATCGAGTTTCAAAACCTGAACGCGCGTAAGATCCTGCATAGATCTGCATTATAGGAGAATGATATGTCGAAAGCAGCTAATGAACCGCCGGATGACGACCCGAAAGCCGGACAGAAAGCACCGGACTTCACGCTATTGGACGATGCCGGGCAGAAGGTGAAGCTCTCGGATTTAAAGGGTAAGAAGGTCGTCCTGTATTTCTACCCAAAGGACGACACGCCCGGCTGCACGGAAGAGGCGTGCGCATTCCGCGATGGTATCGACGAAATCAGAGATCGTGGAGCGTTGGTCCTCGGCGTCAGCGTGGATTCGGTGGAATCGCACAAGAAATTCAAGAACAAACACGAGCTGAACTTTCCCTTACTGGCGGATACCGACAAGAGAGTGGTCGAGGCTTATGGAGTTTGGAAGGAAAAATCGATGTACGGCAAAACATACATGGGCATTGAAAGAACCACTTTCATTATCGACAAACAGGGGAAAATCTCACATATCTTCCCAAAGGTAAAGGTCGAAGAGCATTATGACGAGGTTCTCGACGCCCTGGAAGACTAACGACCGACGTCCCACAAGTTCGGTGCTCGACACGGGGGGAGTGACAACGGATTCCCCTCCTGGAACAGGTCCTTTGCAAGGAGGGGAATACGTTTCTTGTTCAACATTCGTCCCACACCACCGTGTCCAGCACGTCCCCGAAGACGGGTGAGGGTTTCAGGCATTCTTCCAAGACGGCGGACGCTTCTCGAGAAAAGCGCGTATACCTTCGTTCATGTCCTCGGTCTTCGTGAGTTCCCGCAAATAGAGCTCTTCAGTTCTCTCCAAAGCTTTTTCGAAGTGATGTTCCGCTCCTTCGCGGAGCGCGCGCTTTGCGAGCGGCAGGACTGCAGAACTTTTCGTTAGAAGCCTATCGACATATGCATCGACGGTTTCATCCAGATCCGCTCGGGAAACCACCGCGTTGACCAGACCGAGTCTTTCCGCCGCAGCGGCGCTGACTGCTTCGCCAATCAGCACCATCTCTGAGGCTTTGTGAAATCCTATCGCACGGGGCAGGCACGCGGCGGCTACGGGTGGATAGCAGCCGAGCGAAATTTCTGGCTGGCCGATCCGTGTGTCGTCCGCTGCAATGATCAGGTCACACATGATCGCAAGTTCGGCACCGCCACCGAGCGTGTATCCGTGAATCGCCGCAACGCTGATGCAGTCGGATTTGCGGATTTGCAGAAGGACGTGATGAAATTTTGCAATCATCTGATCGACCTTGCCAGGGACATGATCCGCAACGTCCACGCCAGCCGAGAACGCCTGGTCCCCTGCACCCGAGATCACAACGACTTGTGCTCTGATGTCTTCGATCTCCCGCCACGCCGTACTCAACTCGTCCATCATTTCCAAATTAATGACGTTCAGGGGCGGACGATTCAAGACAATGCTCGCCAGGCGCGGGCCCGGATGAAATTCGATTGTCGAGAACCTCATGGCCGTTTGTTGACGGGCGGGTTACCAGGCGGTGCGCCGGCGAACGGCACATTTGGTTGACCAGGCTGGCCGGGTTGACCAGGCTGGCCGGGTTGACCAGGCTGGCCAGGTTGGCCAGGTTGGCCGGGTTGGCCAGGTTGGCCAAGAATTGCGATGAATTCCCACTCGTTGTACTTCTCTCGTTTGTTGTAAACCTTAAGAGAAGATTGCTGACTGTCGGACGCTACACCGATGAGGCCGCCGGCGCCGGTTATAGTTCTTCCGGAAGGGTTGGATTGCTGTTGTTGCCCTTGGAGTCCTTGCTGCGGTTGCTGCGAGAGCTGGGTTGGCGATGTTACACCGCCAGTGCGGTTGACGCCTTGCTGCTGAGAGAACCCGGACTGTTGTTGCTGTTGCTGCTGTGAGGAAGGCAATTGCTGCGTGGCCTGGCGTGTGGTCTCGGAGCCGGCCTGCGGCTGCTGTTGTTGCTGGAATAACCCGGATTGTTGCTGCTGTCCCGTACCTGCGCCGAACCGCTGGACATCACCGAAAAGCGGCACATTGTTGCCCTGGCCGGTTGCAATCGAGCCGTTGATGCTTCCGTCGGGATTGATGCTGATCAGACGAAAATCCTTCCCGGTAATGGGATCTTTGTACGGCCGGCGAACGAATCGAAGCCCGTTCGTTTCGACCAATGCATCGATGGACGGAGGATAAATTCCAAATTTCCGCTGATACTTTTGAATGGCGCGCGTGTACTCCCCGCCGCGAAAGATCAACTCTTCTTCGCGGTCGCGCTGCGCCTGTATTTGATAAGCGGGCACTGCTGCAGCCATCAAAATCGAGGCCGCGGTCAGGAAAAAAATCAGCGCTGCCAGGGAAAACCCGTCGTCTCGTTTGTGCTTCATGGCTATTTCAGGAGCGGAAATACCTGCCGCCGGTTGTTTTGCAAGTCTTCGACCTCGACGTTCTTGTCGGTGATTCCAACAATGCGATATCGTCCCAACAAGACCTCACCAACAGAGACGTTGTAATGATGTGAAGAATCATCCGATAGGAAGGCCATCAGTGCGGGCGTGCCTGAATTCCCGAAATTCAGAACGGCAAAGCCTTGATATTTGAGTGGAATAGGCGGAGGCGGAGGCGGCGCTGTTGGCGGACGCGCAGGAGGCGGGACTGTAGGCACAGGCGGCGTCACCAGACCCGGCGGTGTCACTGGCGCCGGTTTGGAGCCTTCGGGATCCGGAGTGGGACGGCCTTGCCGATATTGAAACACGTTCGTCCGGCCGGCTTCGGATTCTTCGGGCTGATCAACCAAATCCAAGCGGATCCTCGCGTCGCTCGCCGTTGGCACATTCGCCGCTGGCTTCGGCTCGGGCGGTTGCACGGTGAAACCGCTGGGAGGACTACTCATGCGGTAGCCGAGCACCAAGGTTAGCCCCAGAACCACGAGCAAAATGACAAAAATGTTTAGCTTTTGCCGATACTGCTTGGTCATTGATAAAAAAACGTCTCCAGACTCAAAGCCAGCGAGATTTCCGGTGCCGCAGGTGTTGCCGAACTGGTGCCTCGCACGTCAATGGAGTTGATGATGAAAAACGTGTCCGAGTTTTCCAGGCTCCTGATGAAGCCAACAATATTCGAGTACCCGCTGGTCACCGGCATTCTTATTTTAACCGAATACAGGCTATATTGCGGAGCTTCGTCGATGGCGTAATCTTTGCGCGTTGTTTTGACACCGGCGTCCTGGGCAATCATCTCAAGTTTGGGCAGGATTTGCGAGTAACCGGTGGCCCGGCTTATGAAATGAGCCGTGAAAAGCTCGCGGCGATCCTGTCCTGAAGTTTCCAGTTGGGCATTGAGTTTCTCGAGGCGGTCCACCGACTGTTTTCGCGATTGCACTTGCCCATGAAGTTTCTCAATCGATTCCTGCAACCCGTAATACTCCGAACGCGCCGGCTGATACAAAATGAAGAAGAAAAGCAGGTTGACGACTCCGATCACGCCGAGCAGAGCCGCAAACACATACTGTTGACGCTGGCGCCGGTACAGGGACTTCATCTGGTTTCCTTCTGCGGATAGTAATTGGCTGTCAATGACAGCTCGATGTCGGTCGTTCCACCCAAGTCACTTTTTTGTTCGATGGAGACGGCCACCTTCTCGAACACGGGCGACGACCGCTCAAGAGCTTCGATGAATTGGCTGACGTCCGCTATGCTCCGGCCGCGTACGATGATGTTCAGAGCGATGGCTCCATTCGTGCCGACGTCCGGTGTCAGGCTGACGAGGTGAACCGTATTGGGAACCAGTTCTTCAAGATTCGCAAACAGCCGCGTCCACGAAAGCTCTTTCCGCGCGATTAACCGATTAATAAATCCGATCTCGGTCAACTTGGCGGCCGCTTCAGGCCGATCCAGCCGGGATTCCAATTCCGCTAGGTGACGTCCCAACGCTTCGGACTCGACTCGCGCTTCTTCGTCCGTTTTGCGGATGGCGCGCGTCATCGACGAAAACTGGACGAACCCGTACGCCTGCCATGCCGATATGACTATCAGGGCGATGAAAACGCTCGCCAGTGCCAGGTTGACCAGGCGATATGCCGGAAATGGCCGGGTTGAGAGGTTTAGATCAAACTCTGCCATACTTCACACCACCCCTTCAGGGTGTGATAAATGGATCCCGCCCAGGACAGGCTTGAACATGTCGTCGATGCTTTTGGGCCCCAGACGCAGAGGACGCAGACCCAGTTTTCCTTGAAGCTCATCAACTGATGATCGTATGTCTGAGTCATACCCACAGACAGTTAATTGTTCCAGCGCCTTTCCTCCAAGTTTGTCCTGGTAGTACATCACCGTCGGATACACAGCATCATAGAGCGGCATGCCGGTAACGCGGCGGTAGAACTGCATACGCTGGTTCTGAAAGACAGTCGTGGTCATGCAATCCGGTGCGATTTTCAGAAACAGAGTGTCTTTGGGGGGCACATCGAACAGATTCAATGCCGCGAGCGTCGAAGGCAACACCAGTCCCGCATGGATCCCCAGAGAATCAAAGAGGCTCTCGTACTCCTCAACAACAGAGCGGGGTGAGATCGCTATGAGCATGTCTACACTTGTGGCGCCATGGTGTGGCCCGAGAACCCGAAACGCCACCTGCGCTTGCTCCACTTCAAAAGGGACGGTCTTCTTGAGCTTCCATCGGATGAATGTCTGCACGACCTCCGGGTCCTTTGATAGTCGCTCCGCGGTCAGAAACGCAATCCGTGCCGCGTCATCCGGCACGATGACGACAATCTCCGATCCTTTGAAACCCACCTGGCTTAACAAGTCTTTCAGGTTGGATCGCAATGTCTCCAGATTGTGGATATTCGTACCGGTCAACGAACCCGCAAAAGTGCCAGACGGGAGATCCATGGCCAGTTTGGCTGCGACCTGACTGCGATTCTTGTTCACGCCGGCTACAATGATGTGCTTTGACGTAAGCTCGCAGGCCCATAACGGCACTCGCGCTTGAAAGACCTCCGTGATTTTTTCGACGAGACTTTTACTCAATGAATGTAACCTTGTTGATTTCCTTCAATGTGGTAATGCCTGCGAACACCTTGTCCAGCGCGTGCTCACGGAGGAATGTCATACCCCCAGAATGCGCTGCACGCTTGATTTCTGACGTGGGTTTCCTATCAATGATCATTTCCCGGATGCGGTCGGAGAGGTCCAGTAATTCCTGAATGGCGGTCCGGCCACGGAATCCCGTGCCGTTGCAGTCGAGGCACCCTTCGCCTTCATAGAAAATGAAATCTCGATACTTTTCGGGATTTAGACCTGATTCGGTCAAGAGCTGTTCCGAATGTTGCACCTGCTTTTTGCAATTGGAGCAGATCATGCGAACAAGACGTTGGGCACCAGATGTCCGGTGAGTGCGGACTGGATAGCGATTTGAGCCGTTTCGACGTCGCGAATTTCGCCGACCATGATCTTGTCGGGATCGTGGCGCAGAATGGAGCGGAGGCCGCGCGCGAACGTGAGCCCTTTCTTCTCGTTCACCGGAATCTGCGTGATGCCCCGGATCTGGTATTCGACGGGATCTTCGATCGTGAGGATCTTGTCCTCCTCGTTTTTGATTTCCATCAAGGCCGCGTAAAGCGTCGTCGTCTTGCCGCTGCCGGTTGGTCCGGTGACCAGAACCATGCCGTATGGCTCGCTGATATAGCGTCGAAACTTTTTGATGTCCGCCTCGGAGAAACCGACCACCTCCAGGCTCAACGTCCGAAATTTATCGCTGATGGATTCCTTGTCGAGGATACGGATAACGGCGTCTTCACCGTGAATCGATGGCATGATCGAAACACGAAAATCGATCGATCGCCCTTTGTATCTCGTTTTGAACCGGCCGTCCTGCGGAACCCGGCGCTCGGCGATGTCCAACTCGGACATGACTTTGATTCTCGAAATGACCGTCGAGTGATGTTCCTTCGCAATGGGCGCCATCGCTTCGTTCAGTGACCCGTCAATGCGGTATTTCACGCCGACCTCTGTATCACGGGTCTCAATATGAATATCGCTGGCTCGCCGCTCAAGGGCAGTGAAAATGATCGTATCCACGAGGCGGATGATCGGACTCGATTCTCCCTGGGTGATCTTCTCGATCGTGATCGTCTCTTCACCGGATTCGTCCTCGCGGATCAGATCCAGCTTGAACCCTTCGGTCGCCTCTTCGAGCATGCGCTGCGACGATTCCGATTTCTTCAGCAGATCTTGAATTTCAGAAAGCGGGGCGACGTTGATGATCAGCGGGCGGCCGAGCAAGGCAGAGACTTCGTCAATGACGATAAGGTCACTCGGATCCGCCATGGCCACGACAAGCGCATTTCCCTCCATCCGCAGGGGTACAAAGTTGTACCGGAACATCAGGTCGACCTGGGTCGAATGGAACAGCTCCAGGTCTAGATGAATACCCTTTAGATCGACGAACTCGTAATGATACCGGTCGGCGAGTTGCCTGGCCGTTACGCGGTCATTTTGTTTGGCTTCGCTTACTTCTTTCATGTTGGCTGCATCGAACCTCGAATGCTGAATATGGGCATGTACAGCGAAATCAAAATCGAGGCGACAAATACCGCGACGAAGATGAGAATGACCGGTTCGACCCAGCTCAATAGCGCAGTCGATCGAATACTCACATCCTCATCGTAGAAGTCCGCCACGTGATTCAGCATGTCGGGCAACGATCCCGTCTGTTCGCCCACGCGAATCATTTCGAGAGCGAGATCCGGAAAATGCCCCGTCCGCTCCCAGCTGTCCGAAAGCGCCTTCCCTTCTCGAACCTGGCCTATCGCGCTCCGGATCGAATCACCGATCACCCGATTGCCGGAAGCATCGCGCGCGACCTCCAGTGCCGCAACAAGTGGGATTCCACCTTGAAGCAGCGTGGCCAGTGTTCGCGACAACTGCGCCATGGAAAACATGGTCCACAAATTTCCGAGAATCGGCGCCTTCAGCTTCAGTTCGTCAACCCAATGCCGTCCGCTTTTGGATCCAGCCCATATCTTCAGCGCCACAATGCCGCCCAGCGTCAACGGCACGATCAAAATGAGCTGACTCTGAATAGCGTTTGAAACACCAATCAGGATCTGCGTCGAGACCGGCAACGCCGTATTCAGCCCGGCATACAGTTCAGCGAAGCGTGGTATGACGTAGGTCAAAATCACGACAACCATCACTATTGAAAGGACAACCAGGAAGGCCGGATAGATTAAGGAATTTAGAAAGCGCTTCCGGACCGTGAGGATCGTCTTTTCGTACTGGACGTAACGCGTGATGACTTCGACCAGGTTGCCGCTGCGTTCGCCCGCGAAAACCGAGGCGGTGTAAACCGCCGGGAAGACGCCCTGAGACCGCAACGCCTCCGACAGCAACGCCCCCGAGTGCACACGGTCCCGTACGTCTTCGATGTGCTGGCGGAGCAG
>QHXC01000480.1:29981-37162 GCA_003222815.1 Acidobacteriota bacterium
TTAACCACCTCGCCGGAAGGCTTGGCATATTTGCACGTAAATTCCATATCAAGGGAGAAGGTTGGCCTAGTGACCTATCCCGTCTATGACCTCAACTCCGGGCGGCACTTTGAAATTAAACAAAGAAGACCGGAGGCCGACATCGGTTTGGATATTGCTGAAGACAAATTCCGAATGCGATCCATCGGAGTGGGAGAGCAAAAGCCTGCGTATCTGATAATTCGCGGGGTCCACTTCCATCACGACTTCGGTCAGGTCCGTCTTTCTTCGCGGATACATACGCACCACCTTGGTTCCTTGCAGGAAGGGCTTGGTGTTGAGCAGGTCAAAACGCGTGAATTCCTTCCGAAGATCGGACTTCCCAAGCAGAAACATGAGTGGAATCCGGTCATCCAGCGTTTCCCGGACCGCCTCCTTATTGACCTGGCGGTCGGCCGGCACATAGAAGTAGACGGTTTTGCCGTCTGAAACGAACAATTTCTCTTCAGGGTTCTTGTATTCCCACCGCATCATCCGGGGATGCATCAGATACAAATGACCTGACTCCTGTTGCTTTCGGTTCAAAGAATCTCCAACAATCTGAATAAAATCCGCCGAGAAATCCTTCATCCGGGCGAATGACTGCTCGACTCCATCCACTAAATCGTTCAGATTCGGGCCGGCCTGCCGAGGCTGTAGTAAGAACAAGAAAAGCACGAGACCGTAAGGCATAAATCTGAGATTAAGTCAGATGAAGTCCCGAGATCAATGGGACCCATTCAGGGGCCCGGACAAACGCGCCAATTTTTGTTTGATCGCAAAATCATTCGGATCAATGAGGGCAGCCCGCCGGTAGGCTTCCAGGGCCTCCGATGGGCGCCTTGTTCCCTCGAGCGACCGCCCCCAATCAAACAACAGTCTGGGGTCGGGAAATTGCGCGTCGGCCACAGCTTGACGGTAAGTCTGTTCAGCCATGGTCATTTCGCCTTCCCTTTCAAGGCACTCGGCCAACGTCCAGCGGGCGAAGTAGTCACTCCGCTGAATGCTCAGGGCTTCATTCAAAAGTGGCCGCGCGCTATCGCAGTTGTGCTCCATCTGGATTCGCACTCCCGCCAGGCCTACGAGCAGTGGAGCGTTCCGCGCAATGCGAAGTCCGGCCTCAAACTGTTCTCGCGCCTCCGCCGTACGGTGGATACCGACAAGAGCCACACCATAGCCTTGCCGGCCGCGGATGTTTTCCGGCAAAACGCGCACCATGTTTGAGTAGAACGTGAGGTTGTCCTGCCAGACGTAATTGTGACTGATACAAAGCAGAGCTGCGACGGCCATCACACCGGCCCCAAGTATCCTTCGGACCTCGTTACCACGGATATTCGCCCAGATCATTCCCACGATGAGCGCGAACCCGAGCGAAGGCACATAAAGATATCGCTCGGCCATTATCAATCCGGTCGGAATGAGCCAGTTCGACATCGGCAGCATCGTGATGTAGAAGAACAAAATAGCGAAGCCGATTACAGGCTGTTTTTTGCTGACGCGGAAAGCAAAGAGGATCGTCGCTGCAATCATCAGCAATCCCAGCCACGCATCCCAATTGCCCGCGCTGGCGAGCGGGATCGAATTGAAGTCGTAGTCCCCGGTGACGTCGAGTGGGGCTACTAGCAGTTGGAAATACTTAAGGAACGCGCGTCCGGATGTGAACTCACGCTGCAAGAGCGTCCAGCGGCCACCCAAATACTGCGCGGACTGCGGCATAGCAATGGAGCCCAACGCCAACAACCGCAAAGCAAGGTATACGGCGGCGCTGCTCGCGACTAGGGCAAAGCGTCTCCACTCCGGCAAAACCTTCTTGAAGCTTCCTTCCGAAATCCACTTGTCCAGAACGATGACAGCAGGAAAAGCAATCGCATTCTCCTTGCTGAGCAGGCTCAGCAGAAATGCGACTGCGCACAGCGCCGTTCTTCTCTGACGAAACAACAGCCAGGCCAAAAAGAAGAACATGGCTGCGAGCAATTCGCTTCGGCCGGCTATACCTGCAACGGCTTCGGTATGGACGGGATGGGCGAGGTACACCGCTGTGGCAGCCCAGGCCGCCGGAATGGATCCGATTAGGCTGCGCGCCAGCAGAAATACGAGAAAGCCGTTGATCGCATGCAGCAACAAGTTGCCCAGCCGAAAACCTGGCGCCCATCTGTGCCAGATCGAATACTCGATGGAGAACGACAAGATGACCAGCGGGCGATAGATTCCGGCCGGCCCCTTTTCTCCCCAAAACGGCGACAGTAGGAAATGAACCGGCGTGATGTTTCGGATGTCCGGGTTGGTAGCGACGATCAGAAAGTCATCGAGGATGAAATCATTGTGGATCGAATTCGCGTAGCAAACCCCAACGATCAGTAGACAAAACGCTGCAGTGCGAACAATCAATCTGCGGTTAAGTTCCATGAGGCTGGGTTTCCTCGAGGTATTCGGCGTCGATGTTCACCAGCCATGGGTCAAATTTGGCAAGGCCTAAAGCGGTTCTTGCGGCCAGCAACCCTGTGGCTATAGCGTGATCCTGATTGTTGTACTTGAACATTCCGGAACGGCCGATGGGCAAGAGATTCTCAAAGCCGTCCACCCATGCCTTGATTAACGAAATGTGTTGTTCGTAACCGAGTTCCATCATTGGATAGGCGTTTTCGCTTCGGACAACGAACCCGGACAGAACCTCATTTTCGGAGTGAATCATCCGCATCTGTTGGAGCTCAGCGGTTGCCAGGAAAATCAGGGCATCGTCGGAGGATGTCCAGAGAGCGTCGTTGTGGCACGCGAAGTATTCAGCGGTAATAGGACTGACATTTTGGTTATCGCCGGACATCGCCGCGGAAAAGTTGCGGTAGTTTGAAACGCGGGCCATCTTCACATCTTTCGAATGAATGTAAATCCAGTTGTCAGGGAAAGGTCTGCCTTCCAACTTCAGATGAACTCCAATGTGGTCTCGGAAACGGAGCGCCCGGCATGACGCTCGAACGTCATGAGGTGCTGCTGGCACCATCATCTCGACGGTCTCTGTAAGTGGCGCGCTCGATAAAAGGAAATCGGTTTCGATCACGTCGAACGAACCGTTTGAGTCTTCAACGATGACCGACCGCACTCGGTCTCTCTCCCGCATAATCCGCTTAACCTTGCAGCCCTTCCGGATACCGCCGCCGAACCGCTGAACGTACGCGGCCATCTTTTCGTAAAGCTGTCCGGAGCCGAGCCGCGGAAACAGGAATTCATCGATCAGGCTTTTGACGGTCGTACGGCCGTTATTCTTGAACAAGGCATTTCGGATCGCCTGCGGCAGGCTCAGGCTCTTGATGCGCTGAGCGGCCCAGTCGGCGCTCATGCGGGAGCACGGCAACCCCCAGACTTTTTCGGTATAGGTCTTGAAGAACGTCTCATACAGCCGGCCACCAAACCGCTGCGTTACCCACTCTTCAAACGTGTGAGCTTCTCGATAATTGATGACCTGCTGAACTTGGGCGAGTGCATAATCGCTCAGGACGTGAACACATTCGGCAACTCCCAGACCGCCAATCACGTTCAGCGGAGTAAGCGGATAATTGAACAGGCGATTGTTATAGAGAATTCGCGTCAGCCTTTGTACGGTGACGATGTCCGTATCAAGTACATCGATGTAGAACTGTCGCACCTCATCGTTCTTCGTAAAGAATCGATGTGGCCCGATATCGAAAAGACATCCTTCATGTTTGATCGTCCGAGCCAACCCGCCGACCTGGTCCAGCTTTTCCAGGACGGTAACGGACGCGCCCTGGCCAGCTAGTTCATAGGCTGCCGCGAGCCCCGAAGGTCCTGCACCGATGATTAATACTTTTGTCATCTCATTTGTAGTCTGTAGTCTCGTCCGAAATAAGAAATCGGGACTTCGTAGAGCCGGCAGCGAAGTCTGGCGATTTTCGCTGTAATTTCTGGCTCAAACCCGAATCGATTTTCTTCGATGCTTATCATGGAAAACAGCTCGCGGCGGAACGCTTTGAATCCGGTCTCCATGTCCGTCAGATTCAAATCCGTAAACAAATTGGAGATGAGCGTCAGAATCCTGTTCCCAACGAAATGCCGGAAGAACAGCACGCGGTGCGGGCCCGACAGAAAGCGCGACCCGTACACGGCATCCGCAAGGCCGGCCACGATCGGCTGAATCAGCACACCGTATTCGCAGGGGTCATACTCGAGGTCGGCATCTTGTATCAGGACGATGTCGCCCGCCACTTCCCGAATTCCCGTTCGCAGCGCGGCGCCCTTCCCTTGATTCACCGAATGGTAAATGAAGCGCGCCGACGGGAAGAGGCGCTCGGCGTTCATCTGCTCGAGGACTTGTCTGGTGCCGTCAGTCGAGGCGTCGTCAACAACGATGATTTCCTTGTCGTACGGAGCTTTTTCGATTCTGGTCAGAATCTCCTTGATAGTTGGTTTTTCGTTATAAGCAGGGACGATGACAGATAATTTCATGACAACTTTGCGCTGCGTCTAATTCCTCAACAACTTGAGTCTCATCTTGATGACCTCGTCCATTGGATCGATTTTGGCGGCGCGCTCATAGGCGGTAATTGCGGTGGAACGATCTCCCAAATCCTCCAAAGAACGGCCCCAGGAATAAAGCAGCAAGGGATCCGGGAAATCGGTGATTCGAACCGCTCGTCTGTAAGCTGCCTCGGCGAGGCTTGTCTGCCCTTCTTCCACGAAGCAATCTCCGAGAACCCACAAGCTCTGCCATTGACTGGCATCCTCGACAAGCGCCAGGCCTAGCATCGGACGAACACGATCGCAGTTATGATCTATCCGCATAATAGTTGCGGCCAGGCCAGCGAGAAGTGGCGCGCTGTTGGCCTGTGAAATGTGAGTTTGTCCTGCCAGATGTAGTTGTGGCCGATACAGAGAATGGCCGCAACGCTTAGGACACCTGCTGCAGTCCATCGGCGGATTCTCCGATCGTCAATCCCTGCCCAAAAACCCCCTCCAAGCAGAGCAAAACCAAACAGAGGAAGATAAAGGAACCGCTCGGCCATCAGAAGAGAGATAGGCAATATCCAGTTGGAAACAGGCAACAGCGCTACAAAGAAAAAAAGAATACCGAGGCTGAACATGGGCCGGTTCCTGGCGGTGCGCACGGCGGCGAATATGCAGGCGGCGACAATCGTCAATCCAAGCCACGCGTCCCAGTCTCGTAGCGTCGCGACCGGCACCGAATTGAAGTCATAATCGCCGGTGATCTGAACCGGCCACAGGAGCAGCTGAAAGTACCGGAGAAACACCCTCCCGGAAGTGATCCATCGGTCCCAAAACGTGAGGCTGCCGTGGAGGTATTGGTTGACCCTGGGAATCCCTAGCCCGCCCAATACGTAGAAGCGGAGCCCAAGATACGCAATCGCCGTTGCACCTAACACCGCAAACCGGTTCCAGGAATCGCGGACTCTGCGAACACCGCCTTCGGCGAAAAGCATCTCAAGCGCGATGATCGCCGGAAGCGTGATGGCGCTTTCCTTCGCGAGCAGGCTCATGAAATAAGCAGCCGCCGCCCACCAGGTTCGCCCCTTGCGAAAAGCAAGCCAGCCTGCAAAAAACCCAGTCGCCGCGAGCAACTCGCTTCTTCCAACGATGCTCACGACGGCTTCCGTATTTACCGGATGGACAACATAGAGGCCGGCTGCCGCAAAGCCGGCCAGTTCGGACCTCAAGAGACTGCGCGCGAGCAAGAACACCAACCAACCGTTCAGAACATGCAGCAACAGATTGACGAGTCGAAAACCGGCAGGCCACCCTTGCCAAATCGAGTACTCCAAGGAGTACGAAAATATCGTCAATGGCCGGTAGATTCCGCCGTTGAGCTGTCCGCCCCAGTAGGGCTGAAGAAGAAAGTGCAGCGGTTGAATGCTGCGGATCTGTTCGTTTGCTGCGACTATGAGAACATCATCGAGAATGAATGCATTCCCTAACGAGTTCGCATAGCACACACTCACCAGCAACAGACAGAGCGCCAATGCCCACAGAGCGGACTTGTTACCGGACGGGTTCGCCGGTAAGTCCTGTTGGGGCGCGACTGGTGTCTGTACTGTAGCGGATAACGTAGTCGGGGGCGCTGTAATAATCGTATCGGCCATCGTTCTGTCCGCGAGCTATCGCTGTCGCCGTATAGTCCAACGCGTTACCGGAGATCGTGATCACGAGGTTATATCCGGACAGAGTGCTCGAATATCGACTGTCGACTAACCCGGCAGTCACCAGGTCCTGAATTGAACCATAGGCGCCGGTATGCGCGGACGAGTACGAAACTTGAGCTGTGTTCATGTTTCGCAGGTTCGAAACAGCAGCTGACTCGTTTGCAGCCTGGCGAGAGCGCAACAGGCTAGGAAGGGCGATGGTCGCGATAATCAGAATGATCGCTACCACGATCAATAATTCTAAAAGCGAGAATCCTTGATTTTTCTTCATAAGGTTCCATCCCTGTGGCCGCATCGTTGTAACATCTTTCGGCCGCTCTCTCTTAGTGCACCTTCCGAACCATCTTTACAATTCCAAAATAATCAACAACTTCCAGCACCACCCGATCCCGCATTCTGACAAATTCCGGCAAAGTGCTCACGCGCAGGGTCATGTCGTTGAGAGAAGACAAAAACGCGGCCCGTTCTTGTGTTAACAGGCCGCGTTTCGACTAGAGGACAACTGCATTCAGAGCGAGAACACTCTTATTGAACCGGCTGCCCGGAGAAACCAGTCGGGTAGCAAGGGTTGCAGGTCGAACTGGTCGCCGAAGCGTAACGCACGACAGCATCCGGCGTGCTCCAGTATCCGTACCGGCCGCTGTTGGTTGAATTCGGCGTGGCGGTTCCGGTGTAGTCAGAAGCGGCCGCCGCGACCGAAAAGATGTATCCGGACACAGCAGGATTACCAGCAGTGAAGCGCGAATCGATCAGTCCGGCAGCAACCAGGTCGTTGATTGTGCCGAAGTTGCCACCCGCTGACGAGAGATAGGTGACTTCAGCAGTATTGATTGTCCTCAGGTTCGCGACCGCAGAAGATTCATTGGCAGCCTGACGGGACCGAAGCAAGCTTGGAATCGCGATCGTCGCGATGATCAGAATGATTGCCACCACGATCAACAATTCCAAGAGTGAAAATCCTCGATTATTCTTCATGAACGTTCTCCCTCCAAGTTG
>QHXC01000681.1 GCA_003222815.1 Acidobacteriota bacterium
GTTCGGAAATTTGTGGTCTTTTGTTGTGTGTTCGGGGTTTCGATGATCGGCACTCTTTTCGCGGCGAATTGCACTGAGCTTCCAAGCCAAAGTGAATTGAGGCAAAAACTCATTGATGCCGCAAGTCCGACTGCTGGAGGCTTATTCAATGGAGCGCGGATGTGGGCCGCTGTCGTCAATCGGGACGGAGAAATTTGTACGTTCACGACATCGCAAGCCGATCCCACGCAGGTTTGGCCGGGCAGCCAAGCCATCGCGAAAGCCAAAGCGTATACTGCAAATGCCTTCAGCCTGGATACGTTTGCCTTGTCCACGGCGAGACTCTATACGTTCACTCAACCTGGACATTCGCTCTGGAGCCTCGGTCAGTCCAATCTTTTCGATCCTGCCGCGCTCGCTCCTCCGGGTGGTCAGAGTGGCGAAACCAACCAGATCGCCGGAGGATTGATCTTCTTTGGCGGCGGGCTGCCCCTGTACAAAGGCGGCAAAATCATCGGTGGAATTGGAGTCAGCGGGGATACATCGTGCACCGACCATGAGATTGCCAAGCGAGTGCGTCATGCTCTGACTCTGGATCCGCCAGGCGGTCCGCTGGCCGATGACATCCAGTATTCTTCGGTCGATGGCTCGTCCGCTTTTACGCATCCACTGTGCCTCAACACATACCGGAATGGCGTGCTCATCGGAAATGAATTGCCGTCAGCTGGCTACTGAAGAAGCTTTATGCCCGCGTCGAAGCAAAATCAACGGAAAACCGGCAGTTGAAACCGGTCGTCAGGTCGCCCTGGACGAGCAGCGCCGCGTCCGCGGGGCTGGCGTCCGGGGGGCCGCCGCTCAGGTCGACATAAGACCCCCATACTGCGACAATACCGGCCGGCGGCATACCTGACGCCGCCCTTTGAACCGCTTATCCGCCGTACACCAAAACACCATAGACCCTCGCTGGCGGCGAATTCGACGAGCCGCATGACATCTTCGGCAGTACGTAGTAGAGTTCTCGTCACGAAAGGACCAACGCTATGTCACATGTAAAGACTCTTTGCATCGGGCTCGCCATGGTTGTGTGCGGCGCGCTCGCCATTTCGGGCACGGCGCAGCAGGCGCCGCCGGCGCCCCCGCCGATCACGATGAAAATGCTGAAACCCGACGTGTGGGCAGGCATTGGCGGCGCGGGCGGAAACAGCACGATCATCATCGGCAAGACGGGCGTCATCGTTGTGGATGCCAAGCAGACAGAGGCAGGCGCGAAGGATCTGCTCGCCGAAATCGCCAAACTCACGCCCAAACCTGTGACGACGGCCATCATTACGCACAGCGATGGCGATCACGTCAACGGCCTGGTGGCGTTTCCCGCCGGGATCAAGATTATCACGCACGAAAACAATAAGAAGGAACAGGAAGCGGCGCTGGCGGCCGGTGGCCGGGGCGCTCCGCCCAGAGACAGGTTGCCGAACCAGGTCACGACAAAGACCAAGGAATCGATGACGATCGACGGCGTGAAGCTCGAGCTTTATCACTTCGCGCCCGCGCACACCAGCGGCGATCTCGTGGTGTACCTGCCGGCTCAAAAGATTGTTTCAACGGGTGACATCGTTACGATGAATCGCGCCGACGACAACCCGAACATCCACTTTGAGAAGAACGGCTCCACCGAAGGCTGGCTGACGAACCTGAAGGGAATGATCGCACTCAACGCCGACACGTATGTCACCGGACACGGAGATTTGGCCACCAAAGCCGATCTTCAGCGAAAGCTGGCCGCAACCACCGAGCGGCGCAACAAGATTGCTGCGATGGTAAAGGAAGGCAAGACGCTCGAACAGATCAAGGCCGCATTGCCTGATGCTCCGGCTCCGGGCGCTCCTCCACGCGGGGCTGCCCCTGCTGGCGGTGCTCCGGCGGCGGGCGGCCGCGGCGGCGCCGTTGCTCTGACCTACGTCGAGACGGCGTATCAGGAAATTACGAAGGGTACCAAGAAATAGCCAATTGAAGGGACGCACGCTGGGGCGACGAATGGGGCATGCCGTTCAGCGAAGAATTGCGTGTGGACGAGCGGTGGCGGCGTTTGGATCGGGACAATATGGAGTTGACGCTGACGTTTAATGACCCACAGATGTACACGAAACCGTGGACTTCTGATCCCAAACGGTTCCGTCTTCAAACGAAGGGTATGCCGAACGCGGAAATGCTCGAAGTCATCTTTGCCCCAATAGACGAGCAGGACTTCAACCAGAAAATCAGGAATCCGAGTAACGGGGTGACGGTCCGATGAACAGCCGGGCAAGGCTGGAAGTCAAGCGCAGCCATTTCACCTGGAGGAAGCGACGATCGATTCGCTTCATGACGCCTACCGTTCCGGGCGGCTGACATCACACCAAGTGGTGCAGCTTTATCTGAATCGCATCGAGGCATACGATAAGAAAGGGCCAGCCATCAATGCGATCATTACAATCAATCCCAGGGCGCTTGAAGAGGCGGATCGGCTGGACAGCGCTTTCAAGGCTTCCGGTTTCGTTGGCCCACTTCATGGCATTCCCGTGATCATCAAGGACCAGATGGATGCGAAAGGGATGCCCACAACGCTCGGCTCAATCCTCTTTAAGGATTACTACCCGGATCGGGACTCGTTTGTTGCAGAGAAGCTGAGGAAGGCTGGAGCAATCATTCTGGGCAAGACGACACTCGGTGAATTGGGGGGAGGAGACACGCACGGCTCCCTCTTCGGCTCGACGCGGAATCCTTACGGTCTGGATCGAACCGTGGGCGGTTCATCGGGCGGATCCGGCGCCGGTCTTTCGGCAAACTTCGCAACGATTGCCGTCGGCGAGGAGGGGTTTGCCTCGATTCGCCGCCCATCCACCTGGAATTCTGTGGTGGGAATGAGGCCGACGGCCGGTCTCGTCAGCCGGGGCGGTATGTACGACGGGTGGCCGGAAGTTACCGGCTCTCTCGGACCGATGGCGCGAACGGTCACTGATCTGGCCAGGCTTCTGGATGTCATGACCGGATACGATACGGAAGATCCGCTGACGGCTCGGGGCGTGGGTCACATTCCGGAAACGTACACCAAATTTCTCGACAAGAATGGTTTGAAGGGAGCACGCCTCGGCATTCTGCGCGAGCCGATGGGTAGTGGATCTGAACCGCAATCGGAGGACTTCGCAAAAATAACCGCCGTTTTTGACAAGGCCGTTGGAGAACTGAAGATTGCGGGCGCCACGCTGGTCGATCCGATCACGATTCCAAAGTTGAACGAGCTACTCGCCAAGCGCGCCACCAGTCCAACAGAAATGTCCGACGCGTTTAAAGTATTCTTCGGCCGCAGCGCCAGGCCTCCATTCCAGTCTTTCCAGGAGATGTTGGGCGCGCCGGGTTTCGCAAAAGTGGTTCCGTATGCGCAGAACCGTCTTCGAGGCAAGTCCGACGAATCACGCCATTATGAGTTTTTGAGAGCACAGGACGAACTCATGACCAACGTCATGAAAGTCATGGCGGACCACAAACTGGATGCCATCGCTTTCAAGTCCGTCGAGCACCAGCCGACGCTTATAAAGGATGGCGTGAATCCGCCTTTTGTGAACACGAAGGGTGTTCCGCACCTGAATACGTTCCTCGTCTTCGTTCCTGCGATTGCGGTCCCCGCGGGGTTCACGACCGACAACCTTCCTGCAGGAATCACTTTCATGGGACGACCATACGAGGAGGGAACCATCCTGAAGTTGGCATACGGATATGAGCAGGCGACGCATCATCGCAAACCACCGAAAACCACGCCGCCACTTGCGGGTGAACCCTAGGGCGAGGCCCTACGGCTTCAAGCCTGCCTTTTTTTGCGGCTCATTTTGCCGCGGTTATCGAGTCCACCTGGATCGTCCTGGTCCTGGCGTCCAGCGTGCCTGTGACCGTCACCTTTTTTCCCGCGAACTTTTCCGGCGTCCGCTGGTCGCTCAGCGTATAGACTTCCTTACCGTCATACAGAACATACATGGCGTCGTGCGCGCTGACGCAGGCAGTGGTGCACTCGGCGTCTGTCGGTCCCATACGCATGCGGGAATGATCGGCTTCGGCGCACATGCTGTCCGTAATGGCGCCGGTGAACTTCTGCTTGCCCTGTGCTGCGGCCAGCGCTGCAATGATGAGAAGACTAAAGATCAGAGGCTTCATAACTGCTCCTTCACCTGATCTCAACGATGTCCGCTTGAAATCGGTTTTGCAAATGCGGCCCGCGTCTGAGACCGGGCTGGGCGCAGGCGGCTCGTGAGGCCGCCCTGCGCTTTTTTCATCCGGTGCGCGGGGCCGTCATATCCCGCTCTGGCCCTTTTAGCTGCCCGGCGTCATAAGGTGGGCAGCCGACGTCCCCGCATTCATAATCCACACGCCGCCCTGGCTGGGATTGTCGGGCAGGCCGAGTGACTGCGCGGTGGCGCCCGGCACGGCGATCGTCGTGTGCATGCGAGCTCGCGCCTGGTCGGGGCCGCTAAA
>QHXC01000202.1 GCA_003222815.1 Acidobacteriota bacterium
GATGTTAAGGGTTCACTTGCCACAGCCACATGCCGCTTCCCGCTCTGCACGTACATTTGTTGATATTCCCTGGACCGGGCAGTCCGTAATAGACATCCCTCTTGGAGCTCGAGAGGGTGAGAGGGCGCTGGAATCCTGTCATGCAGGCAATTAGTGTGTCGGATCTTCCAGATTCGTCTTATCCAATTAAAAGAGAGAAATCACTAGCGGAAAAAGTTTCCCGAGTATCATTTTTCCTTTATTTCATCTTTGTGCTCGTCGGAACCGCGCCGCTTTTTCCGGACAAGGTCACAAACGCTCAGGACATCACAACCTCTAATCCAATCAATCAAGTTGTTGACACACTCATACCTCTTATCTCGATCCTGTGTCTCTTGCCGAAAAGAAAGAGTTTGCTTTCGCTCCTCAAGCAGGAAAAATGCCTTACTCTTTTTTTCATATGGTGTTTACTGAGCATTCTTTGGTCGGATTTCCCTTTTAACTCCTTCAAGTTATGGGTCCGATTGTTTGGATCAACGACAGTCATTTTAGCCCTATTGTTGAACCTGAAATCTCCGGATGAGGCACTAAGATACTTTAAGGCTGTCTTTGCGCTTTATATACCTATTACATTTCTAGCTATTGCATTTGTTCCAGCCGCTACTCAATGGGAATGGCCTGCCTGGCGAGGAATAGCTGATCATAAGAATACGCTGGGTCAGATCAGTTTCATCAGCACCATCGTTTGGGCATTTGCGATTTATAAACGTTCAGGAAAGAAGAGAAAGTATTCTTGGCTGTTTTTGTTCGCTTCGATAGTTTTGCTTGTCGGTTCAAAAAGTTCAACGGCGTTAATCGTTTTGTTTTCTCTTTTGTTGATGGCTTTATACCTCTTGGTTGAAAGACGTTTGCAACGCCTTCGTGTGGGAAGACTCGTTTCGTTAGCGATAGCTGGTTGTTTGTTGATTCTCTTCTACTTCGGCAACGCTTTTGAATTAGAGACCGTTACAGGGGCCGTGGGGAAAGATACTACATTTACCGGCAGATCGGATCTTTGGGAAGTGATTCTTGACGAAGCAAAAACCCATCCGTATATCGGATGCGGAATTGGAGGGTTCTGGATAGTCGAAAGTCCCACGGTTCAGAGGCTCTACCAAGATGACGCGTTCCCATGGCTTCCGAACGAGGCTCATGAGGGATACCTGGATCTATTCAATGAAACCGGTATTGTAGGAATGTTTCTGCTGACATTGATGGTGATCTCTTATTTTAAAAACTTATCGAAGCTCAGAAAGCCCCACTTTTGGAAATGGTTCTTGATTGGTATGTTACTTTTGAATTTAACAGAATCAACATTATTTAGGTCGGCCAGTTTTTCAGGATGGGTTTTTGTTTTTTCCTACCTTGCGCTTCACGTGGAGCTCTTGCACTCTAGAGGACTCGTTTTCGAAAGAGTCTGGGGGCGGCGGCCCGAGATGGAGGGGTGGTTGGGTACTGTTGCGGGGGCCAGGATGGCTAAAAGGAATGAAGGGAGTGCACTATGAAGACGGGGTATGTACTTGTCACACCGGCGCGAAATGAAGGCCGATACCTCACGGAGACGATTGAGTCCGTATTGGCTCAGACTGTATTGCCAAGGCGATGGGTGATCGTGAGCGATGGCTCCACAGATGATACCGAATCCATAGCGAGTCGATATAGCCTTCAACATAGCATCATCACGCTCGTACGAAGGTCTGGGGATGCCACGAGGAATTACGGATCAAAGGTGAGGGCGATCTGGGCCGGAATCGAGGAGCTGTGCAACACAGAGTATGATTTTATTGGGATATTGGACGCAGATGTTTCCTTTGAGCGAAATTACTACGAGAATGTACTGAAGGAGTTTGACCGCAATCCCCGGTTGGGAATCGCGGGCGGCATTACGCGTGAAAGAGATGGACATGGCTTTAGGCTGCAGTTCGGCACGACAGAGAGATGCGTGCCAGGACCGATCCAATTATTTCGCCGGCAATGTTACGAGGAAATTGGGGGCCTCCGCGCTCTCAGGTATGGTGGTGAAGATACGGCAGCAATTGAGATGGCTCGGATGCAGGGATGGGAAGTGCTTGCATTCCGGGACTTGGTCGTTTGGCATCACAGGCGCGTCGGAACCGAAGGCATGGGTATTCTGGCTGCGCGGTTCCGCCATGGGCTGGAGGATTACTGTGTTGGCTATCATCCTCTTTTTGAAGCTGGAAAATGCATCCGGCGGCTGGCCGAACGTCCTTACGTGTTAGGTAGCGTTTTCAGGATGAGCGGGTACCTCTGGGGAGGTATGACGAGACAGAAGCGCGAGTTGCCAATCGAGTTCGTTAAATATCTTAGGAATCAACAGATGCGCCGACTGCTGGGCGGAGTGGAGAGTAACTCGTGACAACTGTGGAACAACGCAAAATCCTCATAACGGGTGGGGCGGGCTTTATCGGTACGCATATCGCTGAACGGCTCTGTGACAACAACGCAGTGATCCTGTTTGACAACTTTCGTCGTGACTCGTTATCCCATACCAAGCTCTCATCACACCCGAATGTGCGGGTCTTACAGGGAGACATACTTGATCCTGAGTCTTTGAAAGCGGCCGTCAGAGAGGCGGACGCTGTTCTGCATCTTGCGGCTGTTGCAGGCGTTTCTAGTTATTATGCTGAACCTTCGAAGACGCTGCGGGTGAATATGCTCGGCACAGCCAACCTCCTTACCGCCATTGCCGCCACGGCTGTGCGTACATTAGTCTATTTTTCCACGAGTGAGGTCCTTGGCCCAAGTTCGCTTTACGTGAATGAAGATGCCATGCATTGCTTAGGACCGGTATCCGAACGGCGCTGGGTCTATGCCACCAGCAAGCTTGCCGGCGAACATCTGGTGCTGCGTCATGGTGAGGAGCATGGCTTGCACTGCACAGTGCTCCGGCCATTCAATATTTATGGCCCGCGTCAGACTGGCGAGGGCGCCATAAGTAACTTCTGTTCTGCGGTCGTGCAAGGGCAGCCGCTGACCGTATACGGCGATGGTCGAGCCATTCGTGCATGGTGCTACGTCACGGACATGGTCGAAGCTGTGGTGAAGGTCTTAACTACACCGTCTAGTGCAGGGCAAGTGTTTCATATTGGCAATCCATATAATATAGAGACAACCATGGGACTTGCTCGCCGGATTGCCCAACTCGCTCCAGGGGTCGTAATTCAGCAAGGGCGTGTCGAGCATGTAGATGTGCTAGCACGGGCACCCGATATTAAGAAAGCGCAGCAAATTTTAGGCTATGAACCACAAGTCAGCTTGGATGAAGGTTTGCGACTGACTTTGGACTGGTTCCAAAAACGAGGGAAAGCATGAACGTATCTGTCATTGGGGCGGGGAAAATGGGCCTTCCGTTGGCGTGCCATCTGGCTTCTCGGGGGGCGTCGGTTATAGCTTGTGACGTCAATCGTGGTGTTGTTGACCAGATCAACCAGGGACGGTGTCCAATTGATGAACCGGGTGTCCCCGAATTGCTGGCTGTCGTCGTTCGGGAAGGCAGGCTCCGAGCGACTGTCGATACGACTGCAGCCGTCAAACAAAGCGATGTTGTGATCGTCATTGTGCCAGCGTTATTGACCGATGACCGCCAGGTGGATTTATCGATTTTGGAGTCGGTGACACGGCAAATTTCCCCTGGTATACACAAAGGACTGCTGGTTTCCTATGAAACCACTCTCCCGGTTGGGACAACGCGACGTCGCCTCATGCCGCTTCTAGAAGAGAGTGGAAGCAAAGCCGGCGAAGATTTCTACCTCGCTTTTTCGCCCGAGCGAGTGAAGAGTCAGATTGCTCTGTCGCGTCTGAAGGACACTCCAAAAGTCGTGGGAGGGGTCAATGCAGAATCAGCCAAGCGAGCTGAAGCATTCTACGCGACCTATCTTGGCGCCCCTATTCTCAATGTTGGGATTCTAGAAGCTGCTGAACTGGTCAAGCTTGCAGGCATGATCTATCGTGATGTGAATATCGCGTTAGTGAATGAACTGGCCCGCTATGCGCAAGACACTGGAATCGATATGAAACAAGTGATTGAAGCTACAAATACAGACGGCGAAGCGTATTTATTACGCCCGGGTATTGGTGTCGGCGGGCACTGTACACCCATCTATCCCTACTTCATCATTCACGACGCTCAACAGCGAGGCACACCGATAACTTTGGCCGAACGTGCACGCCAGATCAATGATGATCAGGTTGCTTATGCGATCAATCATCTGGAGGCATCCTGGCATCCCTTAGGTCAACGCCGCGTGCTGATCTTAGGGCTTGGGTTTCGTCCACAAGTCAAAGAGCACATTTGTTCTCCCGCTTTCTTAATCCAGAAAAAGCTATTGCAAAGCAGGGCCATCGTATCTTTGCACGATCCCCTGTACTCCGACAATGAGCTGCGAGCCCATGGATTTAGTCCTGGATCCTGGACTGAGGACCCAGTCCCGGAGGTGCTCATTGCGAACACAGCACATCACAAGTATAGAGATCTCGATTTTGCAAAGCTCGCCACTCACGGAGTGCAAGCCGTCCTGGATGGCTGCAACTGCTGGGCCCCGGACTCCGTCCGCAAACATGGGATTTTCTATATGGGGATTGGGCGTGCGTAGGATATGAAATTGTCGGCGGACGCCGTACTCCGAGAGCATTTGGTTCGCAGAAAGGTTCTTGTTACTGGTGCTACAGGATTTATTGGTTCGCATTTAGTGGAACGACTTGTGCACTTGGGTGCGGAAGTGACGGCCGCGGGGGCAGACTTGGGTTGGCGTCCGATTGTCCGTGACCTTGTTCAGCAAGGGCGTGTTCGGTTCGTTAATCCGGGAACGTTCTGGCAATCGGCATCTCTGCCGCGTGTTACCCCGGAGTTTGAAGGAATTGAGTATGTGGTCCACCTGGACTATGAAATGCCGCATGGTCGAACCGCTCTGGAAAAGGCGCTTGATGATGGTACGCGCAACGTCTTGGGAGTGTTGCGGCTTATACAACAGTTACCGCCTTCCGTATCCAGAATCTGCTTCGCCAGTTCCGTATCGGTTTACGGGCACGGAAACGTACGGCCGGTAAAGGAGACGGACTGTCCGCATCCGGCTACGATTTACGCCATTGGAAAATGGACAACAGAGAATTATCTGAAACAATACGCCACGGAGTCTGGGATTTCCTTGGCCATCCTACGCTATGCGGCTGTTTATGGCCCGATGGAAACGGTCCCACGGGCAATCCCCAATTTCATCCGCCAAGTCTTGGGAGGAAAACCCCCTGTCATTAACGGTGATGGGGAGGATGTCAGGGATTACGTACATGTCGTTGATGCGGTACAGGCCACCGTAAGCGCTCTTGCCTTTGCCGTTCATGAAACGCAGATCTGCAACGTAGGGTCCGGTCAGGGTTATACGACACGCGAGATTGCCGAACGCGTAATCCGAGCGGCCGGTGCAAATATGCAGCCTGTGTTCAGATCAGAGGAACGGGCATCGGCGGGCATAGTCTGTGACATTTCTCAGGCTTGTAGCAGATTGGGATACGAGCCCCGTGTGGACCTTGCAGACGGATTACACGATGAAATTCAATGGTTTCGGTGTAATCCCCAATTCTGGAAAAACTCATAAAATAAAAGGGCGCTATGGCGTCTCGTAGGCGCCGATATCGTATCGGAGCCGCTGTGGTCGGGCAACGCCATCCAGATCATCGGACACTCCGGGCAGTGTGGCTCCTCGGTCAATCAGGGGCGATGTTGGCTGAAGATGAAAGTCCTTACCCGCGAAATTCACGAACTTTGGATTGACCATCCACAGGTCATTGGGGCTCGGGCCTCCAGCCGGCGCTGAACCGCTGCTCATGTAAACCGCGTTGTGGCCGACATCGGCGGTGAAGCCATTCACACGCACATAACCGTCCCCCGAGCTGCCGCAGTCGTAGAAGACGTTATTCTGGATCGTGGCATTGGTGAGTAGTCTCGCGCCACTATTCATGACAATGGCATACTCGCCTCCTCCGGAGCCGGGACCATTAAGGCGAACGAACGTGTTGTTTACAATGGTGATGTTGTTTATTGGTCCACCCAGATCATCATCAAAGTTCATTGGACCAAACCTGGTCGTCTCGTGCATGAAGACGTTGTTTTTGAAAATCAGATTCGTCACGGCGGCGCCGGGTTTGGCCTCGATCATCGCCCACTGGGGATTGACGAGCGGCACTCGGCCGGACAACCCATCATCGGTCCAATAAGCCACATTGTCTTCGAAGATGATGTTAGAGGCCGGACCCCAGGTCTGGAACACGTCGATATGAGGGCATGCGCCCGCCCCCTCGAAGCACCCGTGGTTGCCGGCCTCGGTAAGGTGGATGTCGTGAATGTAGTTTTTGCGAATCACATTGCCGGCGCCGAAGAACCGTATGCCATCCGCGTCTGCGCCGGATCGCGCGGGCGCCCCTGGAGGGTTCTGAATCGAATGGCTGATATCATTGCCTTCAACCAGGTTATTGATTCCCTCCACCATGATCCCCGCCATGCGGGCGCGCACAATGCGGTTGCCCGAAACAAGATTATTCTGGGTTGAAACGGAGTCCCGGTTGGCGCCGCCGGAGACCCAGACTCCTTCGCCGTAGATCAGATCGTGGATATAGTTATCGCGGACCTCGTTCGAAGCGCCTTTGAGAAAGACGCCGGTGCCGTCAAATGCGTCAGTGCTGGAATTGGTAATCTCAAATCCGTTGATCCGGATGTAACTGGCGTTGATCGTGAAGCCCCGCATTATCACGCTTCCTTGAGCCTGGTAGGTGATTGGAGAACCCGGGCTTCCGGATCGTCTGATCTGAACACGTTCGTTGTAGACGCCGGTGCTCACAATCACGGTCGCTCCCGCTCCAACAGTCTTGGCGGCTTTCTGGATGGTTCTCCACGGCGAAGACGCGCTTCCGTTGTTGGAGTCATTGCCGGTCGAGACACTCACATAGAATGACTCGCCTCTGCTTTCAGGCGAGCACGCAGCAGTAATGAGTACAGTGGGAAGGAATAGCTTGGACGCAGCCGAATTCAACCAACGACAATTCATTAGCGACTTACCGCATAAGGCCTCCAATCAAGAATAAGCTGACATGGGGCGGAGAAAAAAGGGTACAGGTCACTAATTTCTAAAGTACAAGAAATTAGTGACCTGTACCCTTTTTTCTCACTACGGATCTTTGGGATTTTTACACCCGCCGCGACAAAACTCGTATGCCCCGATGTCATATTTGTCGCCCTGCGGCCGTCGGGTGCCATCCAGATCATCTGTCACGGCTGACAGCGTGACGCCGGCGTCGATCAGCGGCGAGCTTTTCTGAAGATGAAAATCCCTAGCCGCGAAATCCACGAACTTCGGATTGACCATCCACAGGTCATTGGGGTTCGGGCCTCCAGCCGGCGCTGGACCGCGGCTCACGTAAACCGCGTTGTAGCTGACATTGGCTGTGAAGCCGATTGTCCTCACATAACTGGCGGTCGGGCTGCCGCAATCAAAGAAGGCGTTATTCTGTACGGTGACATTGGTCAGTAGTCCCAAGCCACCATCCAGGACAATCCCAAACTCTTGAAATCCTCCGGCGCCGGGACCATTGAGGCGGACGAACGTGTTGTTCGCGATGGTGACGTTGCTGATGGGTCCACCCAGGTCATCATCAAAGTTCAATGAAACAAACTTGGTCGTCTCGTGCATGAAGATGTTGTTTCTGAAAATCAGATTCGTCACGGGTGCGCCGGGTTTCGCCTCGATCTCCGCCCACTGGGGATTGATGAACAGGATTTGGCCGGACAATCCATCATCGGTCCAACGAACCACATTATCTTCGAGGATAATGTTTGAGGCCGGACCGAAGGTCTGAAACGCGTCGCTGTGAGGGCACGTGCCTGCCCCCTCGAAGCACGCGTGATTGCCTACATCTGTTCTGCAACGTGTGGCTGATGTCGTTCCCCTCGACAATGTTATTCTGCCCTTCGACTTGAACGCCGTTATGTCTTGCTCTCACGATGATGTTGTTCTTGATGAGATTGTTATTCGTCGCCGCTGAGTTCTCATCGGACCCGCCAAAAACCATGACTCCTACATATCCGAGAATGTCGTGGATATAAGAATTGGAGACTTGATTTTGAGCGCCCTGGATGAACACTCCAGTCGAATCGGGGAAATTGGATCGTGAATTGGTGATTTCAAATCCGTCGATCTTGACGTAACTGGCATTGATGGTAAAGCCCTGCATTTTGACGGTTCCCTGAGCCTGGAATGTAATCCGTGAGCCGGGAATTCCGGATCTGGTGATCTGAACACGTTCGTTGTAGGTTCCGCTGCTCACAATCGCGGTAGCTCCCACTCCAATCGTGTCGGCTGCCTTTTGAATGGTTTTCCACGGTTCAGACAGACTTCCAACATTGGAATCATTGCCGGTAGAGACATTCACATAGGAAAAGGGCCCATTGACAGTAATCGTGACGTCATTGGTGGCGGAGAGTGATCCGTCCGTGGCGGTCAGGCGGAGGATATAGGTACCCGAGGTGGAGAAGGTGGCAGTCGTGCTGAGAGCGTTAACGCTCCCAAACGTCACCGTCCCCGGGCCGCTCACTTTCGACCACGTGGTGGTCAGCGTACTGCCCGCAGGCAAACCGTCGTCGGAAGCCGTCCCGTTCAAACTGGCGGAACTCGGCAGAGTGATGGTTTGATCGTGCCCGGCATTGACGACGGGTGCCCGATTGACGAGGTTAACTTCGCATTTGTCCTTGTCCTTATCTTTGTCTTTACCTTTGTCCTTGCATTTGTCCTTATCCTTATCCTTCTCTTTATCTTTATCTTTATCCTTGTCTTTATCTTTATCGCCGTCTTTGTCCTTGTCGCCGTTGACGGTGGGCGCCTGTTTCTTGTCGTTCCCTCTTTCCGAAGGGGCAGCGTTAAATGGAGTTGGCTGAACGGCAGAGGAAGGCAAGACTGCCCGGGATTTGAAAAAAGTTTCTCCAGGGATGATCAGGAATCCTTCCTCGCTGGATTCTACGTGAAGGCTTGTGAGCGGCAGGTCGGGGCTCACCGCATCCGGAGGGTTCAGTATGGACACTGAAGTCCGCGCACTTAGAGGAGGAAAAATCATTGCACGGCTCGTGGCCGGTGTGAGGGAAAAGCTTCCGAGCGCTCTCAAATCCTCTCTTCCCACCACAGCCAGCCCGGAGAGTGCCGGCTTTGCACCTAAAATACGGGCAAGCCCTACGTCCGCCTGGACACTTATAAAGCCACCTGTAGAAGGGAAGTCGCTGAAGAGATCCGAAACCAGAGTAATCAGCTCGCCGTGCGGCTTGACGACACGCTTCGCCGGCGGGGCCACTGGACTCGATTCTGTTCCCCATGGGGTCAAGGTCAAGTCCAGATCGAACTCGTCAAGATTGGCAAAAGCGATGCCCGCCCAAAAACCTTTGCCCAAAGGAGGCACCGGAAACACCAGTTCCGATGTTTCTTCAACCGCCTGCATCGGGACAGCAGACCATTGATGGGGCTGGCTGAATTCTTGAAGGCCGACGAGGCCCACATCCGACTTTATTTCCACATGGCCCGCAACCAGGTTCGATTGAAACAGCTCGTTCAAGAACCAGGCGCGATGGCCATACGCCGGAATTTGAAACTCACGGACCTCAGCAAGCCTGCCTTCGGAATAGAGACTCGCTTTGACATGAGCGGCCTGAGCATCCGGATTCGCAAGCCCGATCCCTGTGACAATATCGGGACCCTGAAAAACCGCAGAAAAGACGATGCTCTTTGAAACTTGATCCGAAACCGCCAGACCATCGAGCTTGTCCCCTTCAATGCTGTCGAGAGAGATGAGCATCCAGGCCGAGAGCTGAGGATTCACACTATCGGCTTTCACCCAGCCGGTGTTCTGGTTTGGGATCTGGAACAGCTCGTCAGCCTTGAACCGAGCTTGAGATTGAGCGTTGAGTGTGATGGTTACCGGGTTGGATCCTCCAGCGATCAGATTTCCATTATCGCCGTAGGCCGTGAATTGGACCTCCGTGTCCTGGGCGCTGGAGTTTGAAATGATGAGCGTCGTCTCAGCGTCGTCTCCGAAAACAACGTGCGGAAAGTAAAACTCGGTTGAAGCTACAGGGCTGGAGGACGGGCTCGAGGGGATACCGACTAAGACAAAGACAACCAACAGAGTCGAAAATACTTTCGATCTTGCCATGGAATCCTTCCTGCTAAGCCGAAGTTCAGGGCTGGACTTCGGTCTAAGGCACCTTTGAATTGTCTGATCGATCGTCATTAGACCAAAGCTCCCAGGCTCGAAGCAAGAGGTTTCTGTCAGTTTCAGTCCGGGTTAGACGATGTGAGTAGTGAAAAGGCTGATCGTCCGATCTCTATGGCCGGGGTGGGGTCGTATCGGGAGCGCCCCTGCTTTCGTACTCAAATGCGCCCAGGTCCGGCGCACGCCCGACAAAGGGAAGACCCACATTCGTGCCTTTGTCGATAACCGGGGAACCCAATTGCAGATGGAAGTCATGGCCGCCGGCATTCACAAACACCGGACTGAGCTGCATCTCATGCGAACCGGTTGCGGGCACGCCGCCTCCTTGCACATCGTCATTGTAGTCCCATTCGGCAAACCCTCCTCCGTCCGAAGGGCTTGACGTATCAAAAATGTTGTTCTTGACATAAATGCTGACCCGGTTGAGATTGCCCGAGTCGGCTCCTCCGAACACGCCGGTTACATTGGCATAGACGGTGTTGTTGTACACACGGCAGGTTACAGGACCACCCGCATCCTGGCATTGAAATGCGGTGGTGAACCCACTCCCGTAGACAACATTGCGGGTCCAGGTGACGTCGGTGGTTGTCGAAGTCCAGGAACCACCGCTGTTTTCAATGTAGAACGCCTCTTGATAATTCGGATTCGGGAGACTGTCATGAACAACGTTGTTGTCAACCAACGCTCCTTTTACAAGCTTCACGTCAATGCAATTGTGCGTCCAGCCATAGCACTCATTGCCCTGGATCAGAGGGCTTCCCGTGTCGCCATGGATCTGGATGCAGTTGTGGCCGTAGCAGCCGCCAACTTTGTTGTTTAAAAACTTCGTACCGTTGGCTTGCGAGTCGGCGTCGGCAAACATGAGTTGGTTGTGGTAGTCGTAATCGCCGTCTCCCGTATCGTGGATATATGAATTTTGAACGGTGATGCCGGCTGAGCCGTTGCGCACAGAGAGGAAGGCAATACCGTAGGCGCTGGTGAATCGGCATTCAAAACCATCAATCGTGAGGTAAGACATTTTGGACTTGCTGCCACCGATACACCACTGCCGGCCACGGTTGACCGAGTTGCCGGACCTGGACCCGCCGCCATCAATGATGGGAAGACCGCCGCTGCCATAATTGCCGAAAGTGATGTGCGCACCTGAGCTCCCGTTGACGTTATTCAGGTCCAATTCTTCATACCAGATGCCGCCTCTCTGGAAGAGGACGCTATCACCTCCTCGCAGATTCCCGAGGGAGCGCTGTACTTGTGAAATTGTTTTCCAGGGACTATCCGGTGATGTGCCTGGATTGGCGTCATTGCCAAAGTTGGAGACGTAGTAGGTATTGCCCGAGGTGGCGACAATCGTCACATCGTCACTGGCGGCTAGTTCGCCATCTGAAGCCGTCAGTCTCAAGACATAGGTTCCTGAGGTTGAGAAGGTAGCGGTGGTGCTCCTGGCGTTGATGTTGCCGAACGTGACAGTGCCGGGGCCGGTGACTTTGGACCAACTCGTCGACAGTATGCTGCCCGCGGGTAAGCCGTCATCAGTAACCACGCCGTTCAAGTTGGCCGAGGCGGGGAGAGCAAGCGTTTGATCGGGACCCGCATCCACAATCGATGCCTGGTTGATGGAGTTGGATCCGCTCAACACGACTTTGAACTCGACGATGTTGGAACCGCCCCCACCGGGCTGCGGATTGACCACTCGGATGCGATGGAGGCCTGGCGTCAACTGGGAGTTCACGAGCGTCACCACCAGTAGTGTCGGATCGATGAAATTGGATGGAATGGCCAGGGCATCGTAGTTCACAACGGAGCCCGGTAGAAAGCCGGTCCCGTTGATCCGAACATCCAAGGATAGAATTTTCGTCGAGGTGATCGATGGCGAGACGGAAACACTCGACGGCACCGGGTTGACGGGTACTGTGAAAGTGATTCCTGTCGACGTCTGTGTTCCGGCGCGAACAACGACGGGGCCGGTGATCGCCTCGCGGGGCACCACGGCCTGCAACGATGCCGCTGTAGCAGCCGTCACCGTCGCACGGACGGAGGTGTTGTTTGCTCCCGCAAGAGTCACAATGATGTCTGCGGCGTTGGCGCTGAAACCGCTGCCCGCAATAGTAACCACGGTTCCGGGGAATCCCTGAGATGGACTCAGGCCAGAGACGGTTAAGAGCTGAGTGTCGGACAATGCCGCGACGAACGTGGAGAGGTACGTCACTTGAGCCGATGCTGTTCTGCCCGAACCGTCGACGACGGCGACAAATTCGGTTGGCTCATACTGTAGGGTCTGGGGATCCAGAATCAACAACGGGATCTGTGTGCCGGGTTCCAATTGCGCATTCAGCGGGAAAGTCAGTCGCACCGGAATTTGAAATTTTGTTCCGGTGGGTGTGCCTTTGATGCTGACGATGGGGAGCTGACCCGGAGCAGGCCGTGGAAAACCGGCAGCACTGACGGATACGACGCTAATGCGGACATCGGAATCGATCGCATCGGGTGGGACCAGAAGCGAAGTCGCACTATCCTCGGAAATCACGTTGGCCCCTTGAGAAGCCCTGACCGTCCGTCCGCTAGCTTGAGGTTTCAGTTCCTCGCCTTGAGCAGGCACGCTGGCCAGAAACGTGAACGAGTCCCGCGACCCGAAAAGCTCGAAGGCAAAGATTGGACGCGTCGCCGTAAGGTGAATATAACCGCCGAGTTGATTCACCTGGCGCTGCAGGAATTCGCTGAGCAAGCGGGCTTCTCGTTCTCCGGGCTTCAAATTCACGATCGTCGACCCCGTCCGGCTGCCACCGGAGTCGAAGGTATCCAGCGTGACGATCGAGGGTTCACGGTTCGGATTCAGAAGGGCCAAGCCGGTGTAATAGCCACTTCCTTCGGCAACCTGCGAGAAGAGCAAATCCGAATAGCCTTCGCCTTGAGCTTCGACGGCCGATAACACGATTCCGTCGGTGGTCCCATAATCCAGAAAGCCGATCACGCCAGGCGTATCCGTCTGGGTCTCAAAACGGATATAACCGTCAATGAGCGCGTCTCCCGACAAGTTGAACATCTGATCCACACGTTCCTCCAACCGTGCGTTCGGCGGAAGCGTCCGCTCGACGGTCACCGACGACGGAGTCCGTGCACTGCCTCCTACGCGGAGTCCCTCGGCGGTAATCCGCAAAACCTGGGAGTCATTGCTGGAGTTGACCAACCTCAATGTCGTTGAATATCCACCCTGACTGGCCAGGTGAGCCAGAAATCCGGTTCTCAGCCGAGCCGACTCTGGAAATGCGCGGATCAAGGCGATGTCGGAACGATTCCGATAGGTTTCAAAGCCAATCAGACTGTCGAGAATTTTGGATTGAGGACCGACGCCCGCTTCCACGACGGCGTACCCTTCAAAGCCCATGGCCGAAGGCGCCAGTTCATCGACTGGGCGTGTAAAGCCGGACAACGCCGGCAAGGTAACGGTCCAGGTGGCGGCCAATCGTCCGCTGTCCTCATACAGCGAGATAGTTCCCTGAATCGCTTCGGACGCCGTGTTGACCAGACTCAATTGGGTCGGCGGAGATCCGTGCGCAGATACTTTTGGAAAAATGAGCTTGCTAGCCGGTGCCGCCGCCAGTTCACCTCCGTCGATGAAGCTCAACGCGGAATCAAAAACCACAAAGAAACCTTTAACGGCGGGTGTTGAGGCGGATAGTTCCACCCAACCGGCTTGTCCCGAAATTCCGGTGCCAAACACTTCAGCTGCCCGCAATGCCTTTTGGCCCGAAGCCGGTAGAGTCAGCGTCACGGGATTCGCGACGTCGTTACTCTGAATGACGGCACCGCTGTAACTTCGCGCGGTCAGCGTCACCTTCGCTTCGGTCAAGGTTGGATTGACCAAAGCGAGTCCCAGATCTGCGCCAGGAATCGCTTGTAACGCCGACACGTATAATTTCGGGGTCTGTCCTTGCAGTAATGGAGTGGCAATAATCAGCGCGGCGGAAAGAGTCAACGCAAACGCGGCAATATTCCGCAAACCGATATCGGTGCGCAACTCGGGCCTCCGGCTAACTTGGACGCGCGGTCCACACCGACCCGCCGTCTCGGTAAATACAGAAGGACTCGGGTTGTCAGACTCTAGATTTAGAAGACGACTTCCATGGAGGCATCTTGCCAAATTTGACAGACCGACAACTCCGCAAGAATCCATTCAAACTGAATTTCGCAACAGAAAGTAGGTAGTATCTTAGCTTACTTGTCAACCAAGCGAGGGCGTCGACCGGCGATGGTCACTGAAAAAGTGAACTAACGCGGGCTTTAGCCCGCGTTCGCAATGAGAGAGGCTGGCGGTGAGAAGCGCTGGGCCGGGAGCGAGCACGAACCGTTTTGCATAACGGCGAGTTCACAAAAGCGGACTGGGAGGGGTTTTTCAAAAGTTTCCCCTCCCAGTCCCAGGAATGACTAATGCTCGAATGCACCCATATCCGGCGCACTTCCGGTATAGGGAAGACTTACATTCGTGCCTTTATCGATAACCGGGGAACCCGATTGCAGATGGAAGTCATGGGCGCCGGCATTCATATACAGCGGACTGACTCGCATGTCATGTGAGCCGATTGTGCCTGATTGGACGTTATCGTTGTAGTCCCACTGCTTATAGCCACTACCCGCCTGGGGGGAGGACGTATCGAAAATGTTGTTCTCCACGTAGATGCTGACCTGGCTCGTATTGCCCGAATCGGCTCCCCCATAGATACCCATCACGTTCGCGTAGACGGTATTGTTGAACATGTGGCACATGACAGGACCACCCGCATCCTGGCATTGAAATGCGGCGGTGAAGCCGCTCCCGTAGGCGACATTGCGGCTCCAGGTGACATCGGCGGTTGTGGAACCCCAATTGCCGCCGCTGTAGGAACCACCGGCATTCTCAATGTAGTACGCCTCTGTATACTGCTGAATCCCAAGGCCGTCATGGACAACGTTGCTGTCAACGACAGCGCCTTTGGACCTCTTGATGTCAATGCAGTTGTGCGACCAGCCATAGCATTCATTGCCCTGGATCAAGGGTTTATTCAGATCACCATCGATTTGGACACAGTTATGGCCGAAGCAATTGCCAACTTTGTTGTTCAAGAACTTCGTACCGCCGGAACTGGAAATCGCCTGCCAATCGAAATACTGAAGCTGGTTGTGGTAACCCGAATCCCCGTTACCACAATCGTGGATGTACGAATTCTGGACGGTAATACCAAATGAACCGGCGGATACGTTGAAGAAGGCAATACCGTAGGCGCTGGCGTATCGGCATTCAAAGCCATCAATCGTGACGTAGGATATTTTGGAGTAGCTGCCGCCAATACAATATTGACGGCCACCGTTGACCGAGTTTCCAGACTTGCTTCCGCCGCCATCAATGATCGGAAGATTGCCACTGCCATAATTGCCGAAGGTGATAGGAGCACTGGCGGTCCCGTTGACGTTATTGACGTCCAATTCTTCGAACCAGATGCCGCCTCTCAGGAAGAGGACGCGATCGCCGGCGCGCAGATTTCCGAGGAAGCTCTGTACTTTTGAAACGGTTTTCCAGGGGCTGCTCGTTGACGTGCCTGAATTGGAGTCATTGCCGGAGTTGGAGACGTAGTAGGTGTTGCCCGATGAGCTGCCTGCGGAGTTCACGACAATCGTCACATCGGCGGAGTTCGAGAGCGCACCGTCGCTAGCGGTCAGCCGCAGTACGTAGGAACCGGAAGTGGAGAAGCTGGCAACGGTACTCCAAGAGGTGGCATTGTTGAAGGTGACCGTACCGGTGCCGCTGAATTTAGACCACGTTTGGGTGACCGTGCTGCCGGCGGGCAAGCCGTCGTCGGTAACCGTGCCGTTCAAAGTGGCCGTAGCCGGCAGCGTGATGCTCTGATTGGAACCGGCGCTGACCGTCGGCGGCTGATTTGTTGCGAGCGGTGCCGATACCGTGAAGTTGACGTTCGGCCCGTCATGCCAAACCAAGGACGCATCCTGGTAGGTCGCAAACGCGTACGATGTGCCCGTGGGATCGGCAGTCGTAAAGGCGCGCGAGGCCGCTACCTGGACGGTGGCTCCCGGCTGGAGTGTTGTTACACCCAGCGCGGGTGACAGGTCATTATAAGGACCTCCCGAATTGGTTCCTCCCGGAGGCCGGCTGGGCAAGCGGGGTCGAGATACTTAGAGCTCCCGCCGCGGCCACTGCGTTGACTGTGATGGCGATGTCGTTGGTGCTGGAGAGTGCACCATCGGTGGCGGTCAACCGCAGCACATAGGATCCGGACGTGGAGAAGCTGGCAGAAGTGCTGAGAGCGCTGGCGTTGACGAAGGTGGCTGTGCCGGGGCCGCTGAATTGCGACCAGGTTGTCGTTAGCGTGCCGGTG
>QHXC01000203.1 GCA_003222815.1 Acidobacteriota bacterium
CTTGAGCGATGCATCCACGTAGCCATCAGCGCCTACCTGGATCTTCGAGTTACGGCTCTGCTGGATCAAAGGCGGCAGCCAGCCGATCTCGAGCTCGCGGCCGACGAGGATGAGAATGTTGGCCTTCTGCATCTTAAGAATGAAGCTGGGCTTCGCTTCAACGAAGTGCGGATCCTGATAACCTCTGGCGATCGACTCCACTGTAATATGATCACCGCCGACCTCGCGGGCTATCGCTGCAAGGTCTTCGGTGGTCGTAACGACGCTCAGCTTGCTCTGTGCCCCTAAAGGCAAACTCGGCAGAAAACATGCGAACAGTACGGCAACACAGATCTTGACACTCATAATAACCTTTCGTAATTAGAACGGGTGCGCGCCATGCGCCCCAATCGAAAACTGGAATTGGACTAAAAGCTCGTTGGCAGTCGGCCCGGCCGCGTATCTCGTGCGCCGATATTGTCCACGTACCTGGCTGAACTCGCTCGGCCAGTAAGTGAGGACAGCCGATTGACCTGTGTCGTGTAGCAACGCGTTATCCGCATGCTTCGAGCGATCGTAGCGCGCGCCCACAAACCATCGGCGGGCGAACTGATAATCGCCCGAAAGGTAGTAACCCAGGCCGCTTTGCAGCCCATTCGGTTGAGCGCGTCTGCTCCAGATGATCTCTGAGCGGCCTACAAACGAATGGTAAATCGACCGCTGCAGCGGCCGCCATCGGACTGTGGCATCTCCTCCGTACAACGTCGTCCTGAAGCGGCCAAGATCGATATCATTAACGATGCCGGATGAGTTGTGTCCGCGAGCGACAGAAAAGCCGAGATCAATGTTGGTGTTATCCGTGATGTCCTGGTACCCGCGCAAATGTCCAATGTAGCTCATGTCGCGCCGTTGGCTCGACTTGAACAACTCGCCAGAGTCCCCACGGAAGACCTGCCCCGTGGCTTCCAGGAAAAACCAGGGATTTGGAATCAATCGGGCCACTGAAAATCCTGCATCATTGATGCCGTCCTCACCTCCCACCAGGTTCGTCGTCACCAGCGGGCGATCCGTCCACGGCAATACGTGATTGTGGAGCGTATTCACCTTACCGAACGCCGCGCGCATCTTCCCGGCCCTGACGAGCAACCCACCGGGGATCGCCGGAAAGGTAAGGTAACCTTCTTCGAGATTAACCCCTTGCTCGCCAAATGAGATAAAGAAGTCGGCGCGAGCGTACGGATCGACAATAGCTTGAAACGCGGCCTCCGATTCATGCATCTCGAAGGCCGGATCGGAACCGACTTTGTTAGACCCCGCTGCGCCAAGAAAGTCGCCAATCACCGCCATATCCGGATTAAACACCTTCGACGCACCGGCCGCGCCGCCATAGACCGGTAGCGCTCCAGTGGGTCCACCGGCGCCTTCCGCACCAGGAGGGACTTGCGCCGCCGGCTGCTGTGGCTGCTGTTCCTGGGCTGGCTGCTGTTCCCGGGCCGGGATTGCCGAAGATGTGAGCACGAGCGGCTGCAGAAGCATCTGCGCCTGGATCCCTTGCAATTGTGTTTGAAGCGCTTGAATACGCTGTTCGTAATCTGCCTTCAGGTCCTCGATCTGCGTCTTCAAGGCATTGACGTCGGCCGCGGTGGGCGCTTGCGCGAAACTGCTGCTTGATGCAAAAAGGAAAACAAATGTAACTGAAAGAATACGTGACTTCATAAAAGTCCATCTCCTTCACGTACGGACTTGGAAAAACCTTCGACGCGTTAGGTGGTGAACGGAGTGAAGGCCGGCGGTGCACGGCTAGATCGGGTGAGAACGCAAGTGTCTAGCTCGTTGGCCCGGTCATCCGGTAGCCAGTCTCGTTCGGTGACGAGAGTGACGGCGGGACTGTCTGCGATCGGGCTGTGAAGATTAGGCGAGTACCGGAAGTGGCATAGCTCGCAGCCTGGTCCATTCCATTCGGTGTGCCAGTGGGGAAGCGTCAGTCCACTGGTCGTCATCACGAGCACGACCAGAACGAGGACGTTGCGCGAGCTCTGTCCAAACCAACGTCGCTCTGCCATAAGGCGAAATGATACCACTCATATCCCAAAAATGACCGTCTGTTGGCTAGCCGTAAAGCCGTGACCCAAAAAGTCTGAGCCGCGAAGGGGGCGAGCGGCTAACGACGATCGAAGCCAACGTCCGAGGCCGTGATATCGGCGGTTTTGTCGCCGAAGCCCAGCAGGCTGCGGACCGCGAACTGAAGTTGCCTGCGGGATATCGCATTCAGTGGGGAGGTTTGTGGGAGCATCTGGAGAGTGGGCGGGATCGCCTGATGCTCGTGGTACCAGTGGCGTTCTTTCTGATCCTCCTTCTTCTGTTCGCCACGTTCCATTCGCTGAAGCAGGCCGCACTCATTTTTACAGGGATTCCTTTCGCTGTCACGGGCGGAATCCTTGCTCTCCTTTTAAGACAGATGAATTTCTCGATGCGCTGGAGTTGGCTTTATCGCAGTCTCAGGCGTCAGCAAGCCTGGGTTTTCTTCCGATGGCGCTGTCCACCAGCGCGGGGGCTGAGGTGCAGCGGCCTCTGGCAACGGTCGTCATCGGGGGGCTGGTCACGTCGACGCTTCTGACGTTGTTGGTGCTGCCGGCAATGTATGGCTGGATCGAACGCGGCTAGAATCCTCTGGACGTCACTTTCTTGCCGCAAAAATTTCGTCCAGACGGGCCGGTACGCTCGCGACACGCTCCAAATGCGGGTAACGCAACCCGTCGTGATAGTCCATACGCACGGTGCGGTAGCGATCGCCGTTCTTGACCAGCAGTTCAATAGGGCTACGGCTTTTTGTCGCGTCTCTAATCGCATCCTTGAGACGATCGGCGGTATATGCCGTGCCATCGATGGCCACGACCTGAGTGCCAACGGTGAGACCGTTTTTGTAAGCCAGTCCTTCCCACATCACTTCGGTGAGCTTGGCTTCACTGTCCACGACCATTCCGAGCGAGTAACTCAGATCTGTGACCTTCCGGCGGGCCTCGGAGTCCTTGAAGTAATCCGAGGGCGTCTCCGTGTAGACGAGTTTATATCCGCCCCGGACAAGGCCATCGAGCGGAGCGCCGGGGCCGTGTCCATCGAGTCGTGCGCGCAGGAATTTCGTCCAGTCGTAAGGCTGGACACGATTGAGCGCATTCACCACATCCTCGAACGTAAACGTGACCGGGACGCGGCTGCCGTCGTTGATCCCGAAGAAGTCCCGAGCAAAATCGTCCAGCGACCGCTCCCCCCGCGTTTGTTCGCGAATCAAGGTATCGGCGTCGAGCCAAAGGAGCTGGCCTTCCGAATAGTAGTCCTCGCTCCGCTGCCAACTCCGCCACGGCAGCGGCCGCCGCATGGCCGCAATGGGATCGTTGGTCGTGTCCTGAAGAGGCCGCCACTCCCGGCCGATCCGATGATCGTAAGTCGCCGCCGTGGCCGCCAGAGCATCCAGGGCCTGCTGTTTCGTCAATAGACCCGAGCGAGTTGCCAGCACGAAGCCCCAATACTGCGTCTGCCCCTCGTAGACCCATAACAGGCTGTCGCGCATGGGCACATTGAAGTTTGCTGTCCAGAGGTCGGACGGCCGCTGGAATTTGCCATTCCACGAATGCGTGTATTCGTGCGGCAGAAGGTCGCGCGTGTCGGCGTTTTTATCCCATTCCGTAAAATAGCTGGGATCCGTGCCATTCTCGCTCGACTGGTGATGCTCCAAACCAATCCCACCCATGCGATCCGTGAGGGCGAGAAGGAAGTCGTAATGATCGTAGTGGTGCGAGCCGTAGAGCTTGTAGGCCTGTTGCACCAGGGCGCGGTGAGCCGTCAATTGATCAGGCTTTACTTCCAGCAGACTCAACCGGTCCGCAACGACGTTCAAGTGAACCGGGGCCGGCCCGCCAGGATCCAAATCCAGGCGCTTGAAGTAACGGCCCGCGAATGTCGGCGAGTCCACAAGGTTTTCCAAGGAGACCGCTTTGAACGTGGTGACGCCGCCGCTAGTGGAAGCCGCCTCAAGAGCGCTGGCGAATTGCCAGCCGCCGGGCAGCCGGATGCTCGGCTCGACCGTAATTTGACGCGAGAAATAGCCAGCTGGGTAAAGCACAACAGAGTTCCATTGCAGGTTCAGCATCTCCGGCGTCATGACAACGCGGCCTTCGGGTGTATCCACCGGGGAAAGGAATTGGAACTCGATGTCCAGCGCGGACACAGCCACCGGCACATTGATATGGAAAGCGAACACATCCACCGGGTCGCGGGTCCATTCCAAGCGCGCGCCGTTGGACCGAATCGTGAGACCGGCAAACTTGTCAATCTGTCCTCGGGGCGAATGATTACCAGGCAACCACTGCGGATACAGGAGAACGATGGAATCGCCGCCACGTACCGGGATCGTCTCGCGCACGCTGAAAATGTGGCGGTCCGTATCGCTCGCATCGACATTCAAGCGGATAGTCCCAGGATAAGGCGTATCTCTTGGGGAAACGATTGCCGCTGGCATAGGTAGAGGTCCCGGCCCGGCGGTGGTCTGGGCAAAAACTTCCCCACCGCTTAGGAAGAGCGCGCAGCAGAAGAGAAGCACGCGGTTCGGAGATGTGTTAATAGCCATGAGCGGCCCGCTGGCGCTTTGACGTTGAAGGCAACAAGCGGGCAGAATTCAAGATAAATGCCAGTTCCGACGAAACATGAATGAAGGCGGCGAGCACCGGACTGAGAAGTCCAAGCGCGGCGAGAGCGACACCAACGCCATCGACCGCGAGCGTGCCCGCAAAGTTGAACGCGATGATCCGGCCGCAGCGGCGCGCGAGTTGGATGGTTTCCACCAGTTTAGATAAATCATTGCCGAGCAAGACAACATCAGCCGCCTCGCGAGCGACATCGGTTCCAGACCCCATCGCGATTCCGACGCCAGCCTCAACGAGCGCTGGAGCATCGTTGAGGCCGTCACCAATCATCGCGACCTTGTGCCCCTGCTGCGTTAGGTGCTTCACGCGATCGACCTTTTGGTCTGGCAACAACTCGGAATAGATCTCATCCATACCGAGCGACGACCCAATCTTGTCGGCAACCTCGCGTACGTCGCCCGTAAGCAATACCGTACGTACTCCCATTTGCCGAAGCGAATTCACCGCTTTAGCAGATTCTGGCCGGAGTGTGTCTGCTATATGGATTTTGCCCGCATAAACACCGTGATGTGCGACGAACACTTCAGGTCCGCTGTTGCCCATTTGGGCCTCCGACTTCACGGAGATCCCCCGCTGCTGAAGAAACGAGATCTTTCCAACAACAACCTCTCCGTCTTTCAGCGAAGCGACCACACCTTTGCCCGGTTCGTACGAAAATCGTTCCGGTTCGTGGATGGAGATGCCCGATTCGCGAGCATAGGCGATGAGGGCTTTACCGAGTGGGTGTTCGGACGGCATTTCCGCACTGGCAGCCAGCCGGACGAGGATTTCCGGCGGAGTACCATTTGACGGGCGAATCTCCACTACTTTCGGATCGCCAAATGTCACTGTGCCCGTCTTATCAAAGACCACAGTATCCACTCTGCCAAGCATTTCGAGGTGCAGACCACCCTTGACGATTGCTCCGAGCCGGGCTCCGCGACCGATAGCGCCGAGAATCGCCAGGGGCGTTCCGGCTGCGATTCCGCATGCTCCAGCGACGATGATGACAGAGATTGTTGAACGAACATTTCTTGTTACCAGGAAAGTCAACAGCGCGCAGGCGATCGCAAAGTAGACGAGATATCCCGCATACCGGTCCGCCGTCTTTTGAATCGGAGCCCGGGATCGCTCAGCCGCCTCAACGGTTTCAACGATCTTTCCAAATGCGGTATCGCGGCCAATCTGCTCCGTCCGGACTTCAAGGGCGCCCGACTGGTTGATGGTGCCCGCATAGACGACCGCGTCAGGCACCTTTTCGGCAGGCGCCGATTCGCCAGTGATGCTCGATTGATCGACGAAGGAGTACCCACTGATGACAGTTCCATCCACGGGAATGCGGCTGCCCGGACGAACAAGGATGACGTCGCCCGTTCGCAGTTCGGAAATGTGAATCTCACGGGCCCCGCCACGCTGCCGGACTGTGACATTGAGCGGGAGCAGTTCCAGTACCGACTGAATCGCGCTGCGGCCGCGGCTCGTGGTCAAGTGCTCCAGGATCTCCGCGACCAGTACGAACAAGACGATCACAAGCGAAGTGAAGAATTCTCCAATGACAAGTGCGGCAGCAATCGCGATGGTCATCGACAGTTCCATGGTCATTCGCCGCTCGCTCAGCGCTTTGATCGCTTCGCGATAGATCGGGTAACCACCAATAACGACGCCAAGCATGCTCAGGATCGCAGAGAATCCAAAAGGGTGCCACGTGATCGCGATCACCGCCGCGACGATGCCCACGTGGGCGAGACCTCGCCAGTCGATTTGCCGTTCAACCTCGTAATCCATATCCAGCCTGTTGGATATAAGTCTTCAAGACGTTCATGGGGCAAAGCATACCTCAGTGGGGGTATCTCTTTGCGCTACAAATCGACCTACAGCCTACTCCTTTCGAATAGGGGAACCGCCTCGTCTACACCGTCTACACATCCAGAATCGATTTCGAATTGGCCGGAAGAAACACTGAGCCGCGGATGATCCACGCAATGCGCGTCATCCGCGGCTCAGTGGACTTAGAATACGAAGCCGATCGCGCCTTGGTATGTTCGCGGTGCCACGAAGTGGGTCCCGCCGAAAGTGGAGAGGAAGTTGTAAAACGCTATTTTGTTTGTAGCGTTAAGAATCGTGAATTTCAACGTCACGCCGCGCGTGCTGTCCTCCCTCTTGAACAGATTATCCGTCCCGAAGCCGATGTCGAACAAGTGTCGAGGCGCGACTCGTCCTGGATTCGTATCGTCGTTTGCAGCGTCTGCATCGGGAAGTCGAAGGAGCTGGGTTGCGAGGCCGCTTAGACACTTGGTGATGGGGTTGTCCGGAGTCGCGACCTGACTGCCGCAAGAGAGGCCCGCCGCGGCTTGCTGCGCACCGGTCAGGCCGAGAACCTCTTGAAGTGAGCCGACGCCGGCGACCTGACCGCTATCGTATCTCCACGTCAGGGCGCCCCATGGCCCGTTCCGATGCCATTGGTAACGGACGGACGTTGTCTGCTGGAATGCATCGTCGGAATCCGTTCGGAAAACCGTCGCGTCAACAGGAGAGTTGAAAAGCAGTCCCCCAACTTCCGGACCGAAATAGCGCAATCTTCCGTGTCCCAACGTTGTGTTTAACTGAAAGCCGCTGAGATTCGTCGTGCTCACCCGGATTCCGAAACCATCAAGCTTGTCCTTTTGCCACATAATCGGAAACGTAATGGGCGTGTTCAGAATGACGTCGAACTCCTGCGCATTTTTCGTGAACTTCCACCAGTAGTCCGCATCGACCTGCAGGAACCGGCCCAGCGCTTGCTGGAACCCGACGTTGTACTGATTGCGGCGGCCAGATCGGAGGGGCTGCTCGCCGAGTGCGCCGAATACATCCGTCAGTCCGAGGTTGCCTGTTGCGCTGGACAACAACAAGTTTTCATTGTGGGGTGTTTCGAACGTCCGTGAATACGCGGCGCGCAGCACTGTGCCGGAGCCCTTTACCAGGTACGACAAGCCAAACCGCGGCTGAACGCCCGTCTCCTGTACAAGGCCATCGTATCGAGTTATTCTCAGGCCCGGATTGAATGTAAATCCTGCCCAGGTGATGGAATCCTGAACATAACCCGAATATTCCTTTATGGTACCGGGCGAGTTGAAGTTGAACAGACTGCCGCCTCGAGTGAGGTCAAGCGGAATCAGGCCAAGCTGGACGTCTGGATTAGGCAGAAAACCATTTCTCGAACAATTGGCAGGGTCTTTCACAGTGGGAGCGGCGACCGGATCACCGTTCCTATTCAAACATACTGGATTAAAGTCGGAGTCCGTAATTCCCAGTGCAAACTGTTCCGTCAGGCGAGTGGCCATCAGCTGCGTGCCGAACTTCAGGTTGTGGGCGCCCTGGTAATACGACAAGTCCGCCTTCACTCCGAAGTTTGTGAGGCGCCGATCCTGAGCCGCCGTAACAGGAGTATCCTCGGCGCTCGGATAGTAGTGGACGCGATCCTGACGGATGTAGGGATTGACGGTCAGCAGTGTATGCGCGTTGAACGTATGCTGGTATCCCGGCGCTATATTGAAGGTCACTGCTTTTTGCCGCTGGTCTTGGCCGAGTTGATCCAGCGAATTCGGTATCTGGAACCAATTCCGCGCGAGGAATACATTCACGTGGACCGCATCCGTCTTGTTGGGCTGAAAGTCGAGACGGTTGAAGAGAGAACTATTATTGCCGATGTCATGGATCGGCTGGAATTCCGGTGTGTCCAGGAAATGGCCTGACCGCGACCCATTCGCTGCCACGAAATAACCCACCTTTGGCCCGCCGACGCCAATCTTCTCACCGTACTCGGCGCTCGGCATGCCTCACACCAGTTCCAGCGACTGAATGGCGTTGAGGGGTAGTTGCGTCGAGAATACTTTACTCTGCTGATCATTGATCGGTTGACCATCGATCTGAAACGATGTCTGCGCGTGGTCGCCCAATGGGTGGAAAAACCCGTTCGAGTCGGCGACCACTCCGGGAACAGACATCACGATCGTATCGCTCAGCCCCGCGCCAGGTGTCAACGTTGGGAGTTTGCTGAACGTGGAAGTATCGATATCGGCATGCGCAAAGGGAACGTTTTCGACAATATCCGCACCGGCGGCTTCGACGGTCACGCTCTCTGTGATGCCAGCTACAGAAAGCATGACCTTCGCGGAAATGGGAACGGTCGTCCGGACGTTCACATCCTGCGCCGCCGTTGAGAATCCCTGCTGCGTGACTTCGATGTGGTAGATGTTGAACGGCAGATTGGTAAATCGAAATGTACCGGAGCTATCGGTGGTTGTCGTCTGCTGATAGCCGGTGATCGGATTTCGGATTTCAACCTTTGCGCCGCTAATCACGGCGCCCGTCGGATCCACTACACTGCCGTCAACCGTGCCACTGGCCACGGATTGCGCCGTCGCAGAATTTCCACCCGACACGCCAACCACGCACAAAACTATCGTGAGACAGACAAAAGCGTTCCTGAGAACATGCATAAGCTTTCTCCTGAGATGATAAGGTCGTTGGGTTTAACTTTCACAAGGACGGCTACTAACGCGGCTTGAAGTTTATTTAAGGATAAGTAGGGACACGAGATGAACTCAATGAACGGTCATTTTCTCCCTATCACTGGGGGCATATGACCGATCATCGGCCGACCATGATCGCGTAATTGGAACAAGCGTGGGCGCCGACAGAGGCATTGTTTATTCTTCCGTCGTTCTCTTTTAGGCGGTTGTGCCAAATTACCTCCAACCATTCAAGCCGTGTGAAAGCCATTCAGCGGGCCCTCGAATGAATTTGCGTAATTGGCGTAATCGGCGGCAGAATGGCTTTCCATGCGTCTCAGGAATATCTGCCTGCTTCTGTTGTTTTTCTTATGTGCTTCCGAGGTTTACGCTCAGACCTCGGTCACCTTCGATAATCAGGTCGTTCGCATTTTTCAGCAGCACTGCCAGACGTGTCATCGGCCTGGCAACATATCTCCGTTGTCGCTTTTGACATATGTGGACGCTCGGTCGCACGCCTTTGAAATCCTAAATGCGGTGCAGACGCGCCAGATGCCGCCGTGGAAACCGGTCAACGCCCATGGCGTGTTCCGAGGTGAACGCTATTTGACCGATGAGGAGATTGAAACCATCTCGAGATGGGTTTCCGACGGGGTGCAGGAAGGCGCGCCGCGTGATCTGCCTGAGCCGATCAGTTTTCCGGAGACTTGGGCCGCGGGTGTGCCGGACGTTGTTGTTGAACCCGGCGAGTCCTACTCGGTGACAGCCGGCAGCGACGACATCTACAGGTGTTTTACGATGATGGTGGATTCGAGGTCGGATATTTATGTCCGGGGAGGTTTCTTGACCGGCCTCGGAGCAGTTGGCGGTTGGGTTCCCGGTGCGTCTCCCGAGATGTTCCCGCTCGGCAATGGTGTGCGGATTCCCGCCGGCGCCCGCGTCGTCATGCAAGTCCACTACAGCACGGCGCAGGCTGCAAAAACATCTGACGGACCATTGGATCCGGACCGGACGCGAGTTGGGTTTTACCTGTCTCCCGCGTCGTTACAGTCGGTTACGTTTCTTCCGGTGGTTAATCCGTTCTTCGCAATTACGCCCGGGGACTCTCACTATCAGGTCAAAGCCTCGGTGATCATACCGGCAGACGTCGAATTGGTAGCCATCGCACCTCACATGCATTTGCTTGGCCGCGAGGCGACTGTTGAAGCTCGATTTCCAAATGGCCAGCGGCGTCAATTGATACGCATCGACGACTGGGACTTTCGTTGGCAGGGAAACTATTTCTATAACGAACCCATCACATTGCCGGCTGGAACAGTGGTCGAGATGACCGCGTATTACGACAACTCTCTGAACAATCCCAAGAATCCTTCAAACCCGCCAGTCATGGTCCGCTGGGGCGAGAGAACTGTCGACGAGATGTGCCTCACCTTCATTAGTGTAAGAACGCCGGGCATACCGAGTCTCAACGTTCTTCCATTCTCAGTCACCGATCGAGGAACAACCTCGGTCATTACTCAAGGAAGCTCAGGTGCGACTCAGGTCGGCTACGCGCGGGTTTCGGATTCCTCAGGTGGATCGCCGTCTGGTTTGGCCATCCTCAGTTATCGGCAAAACGGCACGCTGGTCGGGGAGGCAAGCGTGCCCGCCTCAGCGCTGCTGACTCGAGGCCGTATTGCCGCTCAGGCAACCAGCATCGTAAGGACCGGCCTGGCGATCGCAAATCCAAACAACGAGGCGGCCGCTGTATCCTTCTTTTTCACGGATGCGAGCGGCAACGATGTCGGATCCGGCTCGACGAACATTCCGGCTAATGGCCAGATCGCCGCGTTTTTGGATGAAGCTCCTTTCAATGGCGCTTCAACATTTACCGGCTCATTCTCGTTCAGCTCCTCGACGCCGGTTTCGGTTGTAGCGCTTCGCGGCTTGGTGAACGAGCGTTCAGAATTCCTAATCACAACACTGCCGGTGGCGGATCTGAGTTCTTCTACTTCCACGGCGGCAACGGTGTTTCCGCATTTCGCGGATGGAGGTGGATGGACGAGCGAAATCATACTCGTCAATCCGACCGACAGCACGATATCCGGCACTTTGCGGTTTGCCGATCCTTTGGGAAAACCGCTGCCGGTGAATTTGAACGGCCAGGCTGGAACCAGCTTTGGTTATTCGATCCCCTTACGAAGTGCACGGCAGTTTCTAACGGCCGGTTCGTCGGATGTGGTTCGCGTGGGACCCGTGTCGATTGTTCCTTCGGAAGACAGCATTGCTCCTACGGGTTCGCTGGTATTCTCGTACAGTAAATCCAATATTCGCGTCACGGAGGCCGGTGTTGCCGCGTCGGCCGCGGGGACCGCGTTCCGCGTGTACGTGGAGGCTTCGACGGCTGTTCAGTCCGGCCTCGCGATTACGAATACATCGTCAACTCCGGCAACTGTCCGGCTAGACGTATTTGATCTAAGCGGGGCGTCGGTGGCGGGCACGACTCTCACTCTGGCGGGTAACGCACAGCTCGCGAATTTCTTGAGTGAGATATCCGGATTCCAGGCATTAAGTCTCCCCGTCCAAGGTTTGCTGCGCATCACCGGCACGTCACCGGTCGCGGTTGTTGGCTTGCGCGGCCGCAATAACGAACGCGGCGATTTCCTCATCACGACGACACCGCCCGTTCCGGAGAGTACCGCCTCATCCGCATCCGAGATGTTCTTTCCCCATTTCGCCGACGCCAACGGCTATACGACACAATTCATCGTGTTCAGCAGCGGCGCCGGGCACTCCCTCAACGGCAGTGTTCGCTTCTTCTCACAGTCGGGTCAGCCACTCGATGTGAAATTAAAGTGAACAGACGAAAACATCAATAGACTTGGATCGACCCCGGACTGGCGCTGGCCCGCACGAGCAAGCACAGAAAGAATGCCTTTTGGGATACGATACGGGCAGGTCCTAGCGAGACAGCCCGTGACACTTCGATGGGAAATTCTGGTTCTGCAGCAGGAAAACTAGTTCCCAGCGCCAGGTATACCCCACCGTCTCCGTAGGAAGGGCGAAATGCAGACGAAGCGCACGTGTTGGATCTTGGCAACAATGACATGGATCGGCCTTGAGGGAGCGGCACACATCGTCTTGGCTCAGCAGACTGCGGACATGCCTGGCATGGAGAACAGTGTTGGATATCTTTCTTCGGGCACCAGTATTGAGCCGAAGACAACCTCGGAGTCGAGCCCGGTGCAGCGACAGTTCGGACGTCAGGGCGTGATGTTTCGGACGATGCTGAGCTTGGAGCCGCTGACCATCACGAAGCGTAAACCCCCTACTTGTCCAAACTGGTGAAACAGCCTACGGGTTCTCGATTGTGGACGGCCAGCACCCGCATAATTTTGTCATGGAATTAGTGGGAAGATACGACTTCAAGTTTAGCGAACACTCGCAGGTTTTCGTCTATGGTGGACCAGCTGGTGCGGCAGCCCTAGGTCCCACGCCGTTTCCACATCGCTCATCTGCGTCGGAGAATCCCATCGCGGTGATCGGGCATCACCAGCAGGATTCCACGCACATCGCGACAAATGTGGTCACTTTGGGATTCGCAGAGGGGCCGGTGCAAGTGGAAGCATCGACATTCCACGGCCGGGAACCCAACGAGACTCGGTGGAATATCGGAAAAGGAAAACCGGACTCGTTCGCAACACGTCTCACGATTGCGCTGGCCAAAAGCTTGTCCGCCCAGTTTTCAACGGGACGGATTAATAATCCCGAAGCACTGGACCCGAATCTGGATACTGTCCGCACAACCGCATCCGTTCATCACAATCTACGGTTTTCTTCAGGCCACTTATCCTCCAGCCTGATTTGGGGCAGGAACAAAGATCTCAAGAACGGCGCACGGCGGATTTTTAATTCCTACAATCTGGAAGTGACCATGAACTTTCTTCACCGGAATTGGGTGTGGACCCTAATGGAGAACGTCGACCGAGATCGCACCCTGCTGCCCATCCCGGTCCAGCCGAAGCCTTCGTGCCGTCTCTGCTGCGTTGTGGGATTTGACCTTGCACCATCTAAAGAGTCCTTTACGATCTGTCCCTTCAATCACGTGATATTGGATCCCGAAGGAACACCGGTGACTATCGAAGAAGAACCGATTGGTCGTATCCAGGCCTACACGTTGGGATATGAACGAGAACTGCCGGTTGGCCTCTCATGGCTGAATTTAGGTTTAGGAGTACAGGCCACAACGTATGGTTTGCCGCCGCAACTCAAAACTGTCTATGGCGCCAGGCCATCAACGGTGGTGGTATTTCTGAGGCTTCGTCCCAACGGAAATTTGAGTGAACACATGAAACTGATGCATCAGCATAAGTGAGGTTAGTAAACGCGCCGATTCGAAATCTTGTTCTTCTTTCCTGGGGATTAAAACGATCTCGGCATCCGGCGGTACGCCGCGAATGATAGTACCCGCTGGAAAATCGAGGGGTTCCCGGAAGAGAAATGGATGCTGATAGCTGTTTTTGTACTCGTAAAACCAAACGAGCGGCTCGACACGACCATCAGGGACCACGGCCACTATTTGAGGTGAGGCGCCCTCGGGTATCTGCTCGGGCAAAATCCCATCGAGGACGAGCGGCCGTACGAACGTCGTTTCGCCAATAACCACGAAACTGTCTTTGGGTCTCTTGAACGGAGAAGTTTCAAACTTCGGCTCTTTAGGCAAGACTCCCGGGTTGTTGCCTCTGGGCGCGTCGCTTTCGATCCATTCCGTGATTACCTCCAATTCCTCCTGTGTTAATCCTTGATCGTTCCGAAAGTCTCCGAAGCCCTTAACAGCTCCCCAGGGCGGCATGCGCCGTGAGAGCACTGCTTCTTTGATAGCAACAGCCCGCGGCTGGACTTCGCGATATGTCATTAAAGAAAACGCAGCACCGCCTTGGTGATGGCAGGATGCGCAACGAGCGTAAAAGATACGGGAGATTTCGCGGTTCCATGTAATCGCATTTGTGCGGTCGTGGGACTCGGCGTCGAAACAAAAGCCAAGCAGGATTGCGGCTAAGGGAATTCCGGCCCTCCAACTCACGCTAAACAACCTCGGATGGAATCTCAGACTCGGTCCTCCAATGCTCGGGCAGCGATCGGTTTCAGGATATCCATGCCCGGCCGTGTGGAAGAGGCGATCGGCAACAATGAGATTATCACCGCACGATGACAATTTCACGACGAACACGAGAACTCCTCTCCGCCATGATGACGGAAGACCTCTCCCGCCACGATTCAACGGATTCCCTCACCATTGCACTGTGTGCTGACAAATGACATAATGTGTTAGTGACTATTGTCTAACCCGGAGAAACCGTGATGAAAAGGACATCGGTGGTCATTGATCTTCTCGGAGGAGCAGCGGTGCTTGGCCGCCGTGTTTCGTCGGAGAAAGAATTGGTTGTCTCGCTTCAGGAAGGTCTGCCCTATCGTGCCTTGGAAGCTGTGAAGCAGCGGTTACGCCTTTCCGACAGTGAGCTAGCTCAAGCGATTGGCATTCATCCTCGCACACTCATCCGGCGGAAATCTCAGAAACGGCTTCGTTCAGACGAATCGGACCGTCTGTCGCGGCTGGCGCGAGTAACATCCCGCGCCATCGATGCGCTGGGGAGCGAGGAAAATGCCTTAGCTTGGTTACGCCATCCCAACCGAGCGCTGGGTGGCGCTGCGCCGCTCCGATATCTCAATACCGACCTGGGGGCGATGCGGATCGAGGCCATCCTCGGCCACATTGAGTGGGGTGACTTGAGTTAATTGAATGCGCGTGTATCGCATCTACCGCAAGCACCGGCGAGATGCTGCATTCACCGGCGAAGGGGCCCGAATCGCGGGCGCGCGCTGGAACCTGCCGGGTACGCCAATAGTCTATACTTGCGCCACAATATCCCTTTGTCTACTGGAGTTGTTCGTTCACTTCGATCCGGCGGCTGCCGATATGACCCAGTTGAACCTTGAATATCGTTGGGCGGACATACCGGAAACATTGCCGCGTCTTGAAGTCCAGGAGGCGGAGCTTCCGAGGAACTGGAGGGAGATCCCGTGGCCTCAATCCACTCAGGAGTTGGGTACAAAGTGGATGATTGAGGCTCAATATGTGGCTGTCTCGGTTCCTTCAGTCGTTCTTCCGATGGAGAAGAACCTTTTGTTAAACCCTGTTCATCCAGCCTTTTCGAAGATTCATGTTGGCCCGCCATTGGCGATCAACATTGATCCTCGTTTGTATTCCCGCTGATTCCCAAGCCACCTCGTGCGGGAAGTGCAGGGGGGCTATTCCAGCAATTGGCTTCATTAATCGGCGTGGCTACCGGCTGGTGAATCCGGGGCTCCGCTACATCGTTCATCTAAACCACAATCCGTTGATCCGGCGGTTCTCCCCGAAACCGATCTGAATCTGACATATAACCTGGATGGCGTGCTCGAAACGCGCCGGCTGGATTTCCAGTTGTTGCGGGTCGAGTTGCAGTCGAGCGATATGTTCGAGTTTCATCTGCTGCCGCTCTTCGAGTGGTTGCCACGCAACTTCGAGGTCTTTTCCAGCGTCATCCTGCCGGCAGGCGGCCAGTATAGCTTTCTTCGCAGGCACTACCAGGTTTCTTCCCGTCGTTCGTTAACATCGGAAAAGCATCAAAGCCTTCATCGAATGTCACTTGCTGTAAGCCGGGTTCCATCACGGCCAATCAGGAACAAATCGAAATTCGGAATGCCGCGGTTCTTGTTGTAGATATCGGCGGCAAACATAATCTGACGGCCGTTTGGGCAATCCCTTTCCTCTGGCGAGCGGAAAGTCGCTCTCCGTGGCGGAAGCGACCGTCGGCCCGCCGTGGACACCTGCCACTGCCCATTGCCACCCCAAACTGAGTACCCGCTGGTGGGTCAGCGGTTACGGAGACCCGCAGTCCTACAATGTCGGTCGGTGTTACCGATGGTGGGGCCATCACATTGCGGAATCACTCAAAGGGCCGTAAATCGCGACCTAAAGTTGCCAGGTGCCGAAGACATGACCTTGCGCCAGAACCGTGGGAAGCGGGGGACGCGACTCTTCCTGGCCCCGCCCGTTAGGCTCTGGCGTTTTCCAGTCACGGCACAGCGATCGTGCTCAAAACCGTCGCCGGAAGAGTCCCCGAAACGCAGGCGTGGCCCCCAGCGGTGCGCGGCACAATCGTAGGATTCAGCATCTTGGTGAGATCGATCACAGCGAGCGTAGTCGCACTCCCGTCTGAAACCAACCCAATCGCGTCGCCACCATTCGGACTCTTATATGCGGTCACGGTGTGGGGATCAAAACCATTTGAGAAGCCGCCCCCAATGCGGCACGTCACCCAGTCGCTGATCGCGGGGATGCCGGTTCCGGACGTTGTAGGAAGCGCGATTGCCGTTATGGCATCGCCGCCAAATTCTCCCGCCACGATGCCCGTATGAGTCCCTTGCGCCACAGCGATGCCGCCCGCGACAGAGGGCAGCATCGATTCGGATAGCGTTTGAACCTGTGAGGGCGCGCTCCACGTGCCACCCGGCGAGCCAGGGGTAAATGTGGCCTGGGTCAAATCGGCGATGTACACTTGAGTTAGTCCAAGTGCTTCAATGGACGATAAGGCTATCCCAGTATTGCAGTCCTCCCCCGCCGAATCCAAGAAAGATGGGATGGCATTCTCAAAGAAGGTTGGGCTAGTCGCTGTCGTCAC
>QHXC01000686.1 GCA_003222815.1 Acidobacteriota bacterium
ATCTTTTAGCTCTAATTTCGCGAGGCCGCCGGGCCGCCGCGCGGCTCGGAGATGTGCAGCAACTCGAGGAGGTGATTTTTCCAGACCATCGTGCGGTTCCAGACCGGCGTGCCTGCCAAGGATCAGGCGCATATTTGCGCACAAGCTGGGATTGCTACGCGGCGGCGGAAAGCCTTTCCCAGTCCGAGTTCGAAGCGTCCCGCGCGATCGCAAGGCCCCCGTCGGAACCTGCAAAAACCGGGTCCTTCACGACTGTCGCCCGGCCGCCGCCCACGTCGAGCAAGGCCTTTTCGATGGCATCCGTCAGACCGGAGATGAGCGCACTGCCTCCGGCCAGGATGACCTTGTGCCGCACTTTATCCTGGAACTCCGGCTCGACATGGGCGACCAAGTCAAGCAAGGTCTCGCAGATTGGGGGAAGGATGCTTTCACAGGCGCTGCGCAATTCGTCCGTTATATCCAGGTCGGACGCTTTTCCTTTGACGGGCGCTGTGACCATGACGCGTCTTTTGGGTTTGCCGACAAAAGCCCACTTTTCCTTCCAATCGCGAATCATGTGAATGGAAAACTGAACCTCCGGATGGCGTTCCCGAATGAGCTTCGCAAGCTGTTCGTCGATAGCGTCCCCCGCGCTGGGCAGCGTGCGCTGATCCTGCTCGGTGGGATAGCGTCCCCGCATGACGCAAAAATCCGCCGTCCCCGCGCCGATGTCGATGATCACCGAATGCAGAAGTGCTTCCAATCCGTAAGCGACCGCAAACGGCTCGGACACCAACATCACGCTGTCTGCAATCCCGTCCATAGCGCCACGCAGACGCTGCTTGCTCACACGAAAGGCTTCGGCCGGCACGCCGACGACCGCCCGGATTTTTGTCCGATCCTTGCGATTTTGATGAATGCCGATGAGTGAAATCAGGTGCCGCAGCAACTCCCGAACAGCCTGCTCGTCTTTGTCCGATCCTTCCTTGATCACACCCCGCTCCAGGGGACGGCGCAGATCCAGCATGGAGCGATTCTCCAAGGCTTCATGGCCGATAAAAACCGTCTTCTTCGTCAGCTTGCGCGCCACCATGTCCAGGGGCCAGCCCACATAGCTGTCGACCACGTGCCGCTCGCCATTGGATGCGGAGATTGAGCTGCGAGAAGTGCGTTTGTCAACAGCTTAACTTCCTCTTGGTTCGAGAGGCATGAGACTTCCACGAGAATTGCCGGCATTTCGGTTCGGACAAGAACAACGAAGGGCGCCGTCTTCACGCCACGATCTTCGACCAGGGGATTGATCCGGCGTACAGACCCGTACAGCTCGGCCTGAATGGCTTTGGCAAGCCTGCGTGATTCGTCCTGGCGCGTATCCATGTAGATTCTTTCGAGAAGCAGGCGATATTCGGACAGGGAGTAAACGGAGTCGCGATTTTCCCTGGCAGCCAATTTGGTCACCGCCGGATCGTCAGTAGGGCCAAGGACGTACGTTTCCAGTGCGCGCAGCTCCTGGCGGGGTATCCAGTTGAGGTGGATTGAAACGAAAAGATCGGCGCTGCTGGCGTTGGCGAAATCCGCTCGTTTATCGAGCCCGACGGCCTCATCCGTTTCGCGAGTCATCAGAACCTCAAACGAAGCTCCTTCCAAAAGCCTGCGCAGCCGCAATGCAATGTCCAGGGAAATTTCTTTTTCCGCCATTCCTGATTCGGAAACCGCTCCGTGTTGGGCGCCGCCATGCCCTGGATCGATGACGACTTTTCGAACCGACAGAGGAAACACCACGCGATCGAGGGGACGAGGCGGCGTGCCCGGAACCCGAGGCGTGTGGATCGACGCCATCGCGTTGCCGGCGCTGGTAACGGAACGATTAACCCGTTCTACAGGGACAACCGGAGAACCGGCGGCCCGCCTGAGTATGACCTCGGATGCCGGCAGGTACACGAGAATCGCAGTCAGGAACACACTAACGAGCCCTATGGGAAACCGGCGCCGCGGCGCAGACACACTGATGATCCTGCAGTAGTGCCCGCGCGGGACATTATCCTGAACGGCTTCACGAACGAGCCGGAGCTTGGTTTGTGCAAGATTCTCCATCAGCGGTTGCTCAGAACCCCCGCAACGTCAACAAAATAACGTAGCCGAGGAGCGGTTTCCCGTCAACTCGTACCGACTACAGACTTATCGCGCCACTCTGCCGCAGACGTACAACACCACACGCCGGAGAGTCGGATCTTCACGGAGGGGGGCAGACAGGTTGGATAATTGTCTAACCTTTGTTAGCATTAAGGTATGAGAAACAAAGAACGGTTGACGGTCACCGTCGATTCCGAACTGATTGAGGCGGCCAACCAGGCCGTCGCCGAAGGACGCGTGGGGTCACTGAGCGGCTGGGTCAACCTCGCGCTGGCGGAGCGGGCCGACAAGGAGCGGCGGCTCCGAACGCTTGCGGAAGCAATTGACGGCTACGAAGGGGCATTCGGCGAAATCACGGCCGCCGAACTCGCCGCTCAAGAACGCATGGACCGGCAGCATGCAACCGTCGTTCGCCCGCGCAGGCGCCCGAAGGGTGTATGACATTCGTCCTCGACAGCGGCGCCCTGATCGCTCTGGAGCGCAACGATCGCGCAATGTGGCGCCGTCTGAAGTCGGCTTTCCTTGCGAGCGAGGTCCCCATCACCCACGGCGGAGTACTAGGGCAAGCCTGGAGGGGACCCGGCCCGCGTTCAGCTCTTTTGGCAAAGGCGCTCGCCGGCGTCGATGTGCGGCCTCTGGGCGAAGACCTCGGCAAACGCGCTGGCGAGCTTCTCGCACGAGCCAAGAAGAGCGACGTCATCGATGCCGCTCTCGTTTTGCTCGCGTCTGACGGAGATGCGATCGTGACATCCGATGCCGGCGACCTCGAGACTCTCGCCCGTGCCGCTGGACAGCTTGTAGATCTGATTAGCGCGTGAGTGCTTGCACTGGCTGATCATCAGGCTGCCCTGAATCCGACCGGGGATCTGACCAATGCTCAATTCCCAATGCTCAATTCTCATCCGAAGTGGATGCCGGATTGCGAAATATTCGACCGATGCAAGACAAGATCGCACCGTCGGACCAATTAGTCTTGCAGGACGGCTCGCACACATGCGGCGGCTTCTCCTTTCGGATGAGAATTGAGAATTGAACAATGGTCAGATCCTCCCGAGCCTGCATTCTGCCAAGTTATTTTTGCGCGAGCCCTTAGGGAGTTCCCCCTTCTGATCGTTTGAAGCTTTTTGATTTACGCCGGGCAAGCGAATGGGACTTGCGCTGGCATAGTGCAAGTCCCATCGAGCCTAACGCTGCGGCTTGTCTTGCTGCTGCGGATA
>QHXC01000684.1 GCA_003222815.1 Acidobacteriota bacterium
AACCTGCAGGTGACGAAGCGGCTATCGCAGGGCTTCACCAGTCAGACCTCATACACGTGGAGCCGCACTCTGGGCGCAAGCGATGGTGACACTGTGCTGAACTCCCGGGACCCCAAAAACCGGGCGTTGGACAAGTCTCTAGTCAATTACCATCGTACCCACAACTTTACGAGCAACGGAACGTACGAGTTGCCATTCGGGCCGGGACGGAGACTCCTGGGTAACGCACCAGGATTTGTGCAACGGCTGGTCGAGCGTTGGCAGCTCGGCGGGATCTTCAGTTGGACTTCCGGAGTGCCTCTGACCATCACGGCACCTGTCTCAACGATCAGTCAGCTTACTTCAGGTACTCCCGCTCTTCCGTTTAACACTCCGAATATCGTGGGAAATTTCCCAAAGAACATCGGGAAAGTTACCAAGCTGTCAAATGCCGTAACCTATTTTCCCGGTCTGCAGCAGATCACGGATCCTTCATTTGCCGGCGTCACGTTGCAGAACGGACTCAACGGCCAATTCAGCAACAAAGCGATTACCGATTCGCAGGGCCGGCTTCTTCTTACGAATCCGTCTCCCGGACAGGTCGGCAGTCTTGGCCTGATGTGGGTCGAAGGCCCGCCGCATGTTGGATTGGACATGAACCTGATCAAGCGCGTGAGAATTACGGAAACCAAAGAGTTTGAATTTCGGGTCGATACCGTCAATGTGTTGAACCATCCCAATTTCGGCTTTAACACGAATCGAGACACACAGAACAACCCATATCTCATCAATACGAACATCAACTCCCCGGACTTCGGGCGCTTCACAGATGCACAGGGGAGCCGAAGATTTACGATCGGTGCTCGTCTGAATTTCTGATGCGGATTAACAATTCTTGGGGAATTGGCAACGCAACCAAAATCTAAGCCGCGAATTGCGCGAATGACGCGAATGGGCCGCCCATTCGCGTCATTCGCGCAATTCGCGGCAAAAAAATCTCCGCAAAAATCCAAGCGCCCCGTTCGTGTTATGAGGCACGCTCGCTACATCTAGAACACATACTTCAACGCGATCTGCATAATCCGCGGATCGGCTGCGCTTAAGATCCTGCCAAAGGTCGGGCTATTTAAGTTCACATCCGGGCATGAGATTGCCGGTGCAATGCCCTGAGAAGCCGAGGCGCAGTAGTTCGCATGGTTCGGTACGTTAAACACCTCGGCTCGGAGCTGTAGCGTCTGCTTCTCTCGAACCGCGAACGTTCGCGTCAGGCCCATGTTGATCCCGATGCTTCCCGGACATGTAATATTCCTGGAACCGAGATTCCCATACGTACCCGTTGCCGGCTGCGCGAAGGCTGCCGGGTTGAGCCACCCATTAACGCCCCCGTTGGGAAGGTAAGGCGAAGCCAGCACCTGATTCGGCCTTTGGTCGGTTCCATTGGCCGCTCCCGTGAAGAGAGTTCCACTGAGTGCATTGTCGAGCCCCGTTCCGATGTTCAGATAGGGGCCGGATACGATACGGACAATTCCCGAGATCTGCCAGCCGCTACCCAGAACGCGGAGCGCCGTGCTGGCGAACTGCGGTGTCTCATACACCGTCGACATGTTGAAGTTATGACGGCGGTCTAATTCACAATTCCCGCGGTCCGCCCCACGGCGCGACTGAAGCTGTCCGCCATTGTTCTGGATAACATCGTTGTAACCATCATCGATGCAATGCGACCAGGTGTAGTTCGCTTGCACGGTGATACCCTTGGCGCGCCGTCGCTGGATTTGGAGCAGCAACCCGTTATAGTTGCGCGTTGCGCCGTCATCGGCATAAACAATATTGGAATAATATTGGCCGATCGCCGGGTTCTGCTGGTATAAGACGCGACGCTGATTCTGATTGGCGACCGTACTGGCGCCCGGCAAATAGACGGCTGGATTTGCCTCGTACCGGTACATCATGTGAATGATGTTGCTGCCGATGTAGTTTCCGGCGAACAGCCAATTCGGTCCAACCTGTTTCTGAATTTTGTCCAGGGCAATCGGGTAGGGATTTCCACCGGGGAAGCTCGCCCAGGGATCATCAAGGGACGGACTGTTCACGACGATGCTCGCTCCTTTAGGCGCTGTATCCCGTTTCCCCCCGAACTGGTGCAAATGTGCGGTGTCGTAGAAAATTCCATAGGCCGCCCGAATCACCGTCAGGCCGTCACCCTTCGGATCCCACGCCAGTCCAAGGCGCGGCGCAAAATGCTTCCAGTTATTCGATATGAATCGGTTCGTGTCTGGAATCCCGCCCTCGCCCTGAAAATAGATTCCTGCTGGAGCCTTGGGGTACACCGTGCTCACAATACCCTGATCAAAACGCGCCTTATCGAAGAACGCTTCTTTTCCGGCTGCATCGTACGGTCCCCGGTAGGGCTCCCATCGCAGGCCGGCGTTCATCGTCAGCTGAGGAGTGGCCTTCCAGGTGTCTTGCAGGTACAGGCCAATATAGTTCTGCCGGAAATACTCGTTCGTGATTCGGCTCTGTGTATAACTGTTCGCTCTTCCCGTCATCAGATCGGCGAGGCCAAGTCCCGTGTTCGTGCCCGTGAATGAAAACGAACCCGGAGCTGTTGTACTCGACGTGTAGTTCATCATCTCGTGGATATGGTTCACGCCGAATCCGATCTGGTGCGCTCCTTTCACGCGGCTGAGATCTTCGGCCAACTGATAAACGGTGGAGTTCGTTATACCCGGAGTCGACTGCGCGGTGAAGAGATTGAGCGAGCCCGTAACGCCAAGAAGCAGCATCTTGGGATAATTCGACGGGTAGTAAAGACTCTTAACCCCCAAGTCACCCCATGTGAAAAAGTCCGGAAAGGTTTTCACATTGCTCGTGCGAACAACCGTCCCACGGAAGGAACTTACCATGTTCGGATTGATCGAATAGGTGTTCCCCAGAACAAACGACTTGACTCGCCGGTAAAAGTTCGGGTTGGCGATGGAGACGATAGTCTTGCCGTCATAGTCGCTTGGAGTATTCAGGTGCCCGAACTCGTACCGGCCGAATAGCGAATTTTTTGCACTCTTCTGATAGTCCACTTTCGCGACGGGGAACCACTCGTCCGCGTTGGTTTTTCGGCCGAACAAGACTTTTCCGCAGGAGTCGATCGTGGTGGCGTTCAGGCGTTTAACGAGTTCCACCGCCGGCTTGGAGTACAAAGCGGGATCGATCCGATTGCCGACGAATGGAGCCCTCAGCGCGATTGCTCCGCCGCTTTGGCACGCCGCGGACGTATAAGTCGTCCAGTCACCGGCGAGCATCTGTGGCGTTGGCAGGAAGGTCGTGAGGCCTTTCGGGTCCGAGCGCTGGATTGTGGTTTGGAGGCCTCCGAAGAAAAACAGCTTGTTCTTCACGATGGGTCCGCCAATCACTCCGCCAAACTGGTTGCGCTTCAGTCCGTCCCGTTCTGTCGCAAACGTGTTGCGCGCGTTGAAAATTCTGTTTCGCACAACTTCAAAGAGGCTGCCGTGAAACTCGTTGGAGCCCGATTTGGTCACCACGTTCACCGCACCCGCC
>QHXC01000685.1 GCA_003222815.1 Acidobacteriota bacterium
TGCTGGTTCTAGACTGGCGGCTGACGCTACTGCTGTTCGTGAGCGTTGCTCCCGTGACCTTATACTCGGTTACCCGCTGCTCAAAGCAGCTACGCAACGTCACGCAAAAAAGACTGGAAAGCGAAAACCAGGTCGCAACGATCTTTAGCGAAACTCTATCGCGAATTGCGGTCGTTCAACTCTTTTCCTCCAGTCGTCGGTCATCGGGGTTCGAGGAGCAGAATCGAAGCAACTACAAAGCGGAAATGAAGATGCTCCGATCGAAGAACAAAATGGTTCGATCAGTCGAGATTGGAACGGCTGTGGGCACCGGTTTGGTGTTCTGGTTTGGAGCGCGACAAGTCCTTGAGAGAAACATGAGTCCCGGAGATCTCATCGTCTTCGTCTCGTACCTAAGGACCCTGTTCAAGCCTGTCCGCCGTGTTGCGACGCTCATCGCCCAGACATCCAGGGTTCGAGTATCTGCGGAACGCATTATGCAGCTCCTTAAAACCGAGCCGGAAATCCGAGATGCCCCCGATGCGATCGTCGCTCCAGGTTTTCGGGGCCATGTGGAATTCGTGGGTGTTAGTTTTGGGTATGAGCCTGGGTGGCTAGCTCTTCGTGATATCAGCTTCAAGGTTCACGCCGGACAGACTGTCGCGGTAACTGGGCTAAGCGGTTCCGGGAAGTCGACGCTCACTTCTCTCATCCCTCGGCTCTATGATCCGGCCACAGGCGCAGTCTTAATCGACGGCGAAGATCTGCGGCGATACCAACTCTCCTCTTTACGGAACCAGATAGCGGTTGTGCCCCAATCTCCAATGTTATTTGGGTCGACAATTATCGAAAACATCACCTACGGTGCGGACTCGTTCGACCGCGAAGCTGTCCACCGTGCCACTCGGTTGGCCCACGCGGACGAGTTCATCGACAAACTTCCGAAAGGTTACGAAACCGTGCTTGGCGAGCGTGGAAAGGGTCTCTCGGCTGGTCAAAGGCAGCGCATCGCGATAGCACGCGCATTGTGGCGGGATGCACCGATCGTCATTTTGGACGAGCCTACGACGGGCCTGGACGCTGTTGCCGAAGGTTACGTTCTGGCGGCGATAGAAAACCTTCTCCGTAACAGAACCGCCTTTGTGATCACTCACCGGCCATCGACCATGCGAAAGGCGGACCTCATTCTCGTTCTCGAGGCGGGGACTCTTGTTGAATTTGGCACCTTTGATCAGCTCTTCCGCGCCAAGACTCGCCTGCGCCAACTTTGCGAATTGCAGCTAAGCCACGCGGGGATCGACAAAAACACGATGGATTTGCAGTGGACAGGAAGCTTATGACCGGCCACAGCACGCCAATTGCTCGACCTTGGATTCCGGCCCACGACACGCTTACGAACCTGGACTTCGTTCTCGATCCAACACGGATGCTCCCGTTGTTGCGGCATTCCGACAATGGCCGGGAATGAGGGAAAGCCCCTTTTTATGTACGCGAAGTTGTATGCAGAGGATGTTGCACAACATGTCAGCCGACACTCCCTCTATTGCCGCTATTTTCCCGAACTTCGCATCGCCGTTTCACCGTATCCGTACGACCTGCGGCTCAGCGGGCTTCGTCGGGCGGCGCAGCCCGAAAAAGCACAGAAGATCCTCGCCGCGGCCTTTGGGACGAAAAATCCATACGCGTTGCTGCATTCGTGGGCAGGGTGGACTCTAATCGGTTACAAGCCGGAACGCCGGTGCGTGATTCGAGGCGTTTACCACCCAGACCACGGACAGGATGCAGCCCTAGCGGACAGCCAAGGCTATTTCTTGAAGTTTTATGCGAGGCACCAGGGAGAACAAACCGTTCAGCGGCATCGCTATTTGGCGGAAGAGGGCGGATTCGATTTCATTGTCCCCCGCCCTCTCGCCTATGTCGAAAAATACTGTGCGTTGCTTTTGGAGGAGGCCGAAGGAGTTCCGTTGGAGCAGTGCCTTAGCGCTTCCAAATGCGAAGCTGAGGACGCACTCATAGCCGCCGCCCGCGCGTTGGTTGCCTGGCATCGTCTACCGATAGCATTGCCCGTGACGGCATCGGCGGACGCCGAAATCCGTTCTGCAGCGGTGGGGGTGGACAGCTTGCTGGGCGACCCAGAATCGCCGGCACGCGCTCTGGCTGAGGCTCTGCTTGAGCGTGTACCATCGGCCCCCACTGCTCTACTCCATGGCGACTTCCACTGTCGTCAGTTAATCCTTGGCGCCGACGGCGTGATCCGTGTTCTGGATCTCGATGAATTGACTGCCGGTGATCCCGCAAACGACCTTGCCTATTTCTGCGCGCACGCACAAACCATGGCCGTATTGGGCGAAATTGACGCGGACCGGGCGGACTGGGCTGGTCGATTTCTTGTTGAATCCTATCAGTCCATGTCCGGCCGTTCGATTCCACCCCGTCGCCTGGATTGGCATTTGTCCGCGGCCTTGCTCAGGGAGGCCGAGCAGCCATTCCGGCGATTTCATGCAGAGTGGCCATCCAAGACCCGCGAATTATTTACCCTGGCACAACGTGCCTGGAGCGGACACCTTCGGTGATAGACCTTCTTGAAACTGAACGCGCCCAGGCATTCTTGAACCAGAAGGTTCCGGCTATTATCGCTGGGCAGATCGACGTACACGCATTGTCTGTGCTTGCCGCGACGGCGCGTCCATCGCTATACGTTCATTATGCGTTGGATCTTGTCGACCGTTTGAGCGGCCAACGGCGGAAGCAACTCCTCACGATAGAGCGATTCGCTGGTGCAGATTTGGACTCCGCAGCGTTTCGGCTAGAGCAGCAAATCGAAAAGTTGCCCCCTAAAGACACGGATCTTACAAAGTTCGTCGCGAAAGACCTTGATCGCGAACTGTTGATATATCCATTTCCCCTGGACGCCAAACTGTACTGTCTGCCGCTTGCGGCCGACCCTCAAGCGTCATTAGAAAAATTACGAGTCGATTGTCCTGAATTAGTCGACGGTTTCCCTGGCTCGCACGCTTCGGTTCACGTGCTCCGTTACGTTCCTGGACGCCGTTGTCAACTCCGATACGTTCTTGGACGAGACGATTCGACATCACTAACGTTCTTGGGGAAGATCTTCCGCGGCGATCGGGGACAACAAGCCTTCGACTTGCTGGAGAAGGTTGCACGCTTCTACACCTCCAGCGGCGAGGGCCAGTTCTTCGCGCCAAAACCTCTTGCGTATCTTTCCGACTGGAAGATGGTCATTCAGGAGCACATCGACGGTGCGACTCTGAACCAGATGGTGCGTACGGGTCTAGCTGGAAATCGACAGTTCTCTGCCGCTGCCGGCTGCATTGCTCGACTCCACAACAGCAAAATAGAGGTCAACCGCTACCACGGCATTGGCGATGAGCTTGAGATTCTCGAGAAGTCTCTCGCGGGAGTGGATGAAGCCGGCTTGTCGGATCACTCTTTCTCTCTCACTTTAGACAAGATCCAAGAGTTCGCCGTTGGTTTAACCCCGAGTCGATTCGTTACGGTACACCGCGACTTCTACGACAAACAGTTGATCATGGATGGACAGCGGACCGCCCTCATCGACCTGGACACTCTGTCGATGGGGTGTCCCGAAATCGATGTCGCCAACTTCCTGGCTCATCTTGAC